>JALOTS010000033.1 GCA_025457785.1 Pontiellaceae bacterium
CCCCGGTCTCTTCCGAAACCACAATCACGATCGTATCCGTCTCTTCTGTCAAACCGATTGCCGCACGGTGGCGCGTCCCCATGTTTCGTGCCAAATCATCATTTTGCGTCAACGGAAACACACATCCCGCCGCCGCAATTTTATCTTCGCTGATAATCACCCCTCCGTCATGCAGCGGTGTGCCGGGATAAAAAACCGATTGAAGCAATTCGGCGCTCACTTCACTGTGAAGCGGGATGCCGGTATCCTGAATCCCCCGCGTTTCCATAGACCTCTCAATCGCAATCAGTGCGCCGATTTTACGCGAGGCCAACGCCAAAGCCGCATCGCAAATCGGATCGGCCAGGGCCCGGCGTGAGCGCCCCGTAATAAAATAACTCTTTCGTCCGATCTGCGCCAATCCCCGGCGAAGTTCCGGCTGAAAAATGACAACCAGCGCCAGAACCAGATAAATCATCACCTTTTGCAACAGCCAATTCAGCGTTAAAAGATTCGTAAATCTGGTCGTAATCATCAAAAAAACAAATAAAACGGCCAGCCCCGACAGAATCGCCGCGCCGCGGGTGCCCCGGAAAAACTTAACCAGAAAATAAAACACGGCCGCGAGAATCAATATCTCGATCGTTCCGGTTACTCCCGGATATTCAATTCTGTTCAACCAGTCCATCGTTTATTCCTTGGGCGCGCATCCTATCGGAAAGCCTTGCGGCATCGCAAGATTCCTTTACATCATGCACCCGTAAAAGTCGGGCTCCGTTCAGAATCGAAAAAACGGCCAGCGCGAGCGACCCGGCCAGCCGTTCATCCGGTTCGCGTCCAAGCAGCCGTCCAATCAGACTTTTCCGGCTCACGCCTACCATCACCGGACGGCCCAATCCGGCCAGAGCAGGAATACCGTTCAGCAAAGCCAGATTGTGTTCATCCGTTTTGCCGAAACCGATTCCCGGATCGAGAACCAGCTGCTCCGGCAAAACACCGTGATTCATCGCAAGAGCCATCCTCTCCTGTAAAAAATTCCGGACATTGGAAACGACATCATCATAACGCGGATCACGCTGCATCGTCCGTGGAATTCCCCGCATGTGCATCAGAATCAGCCCCGCGCCGCTCCCGGAAACAACGCCCGCCATATCCGGATCCGCCAGCGCCGAAACGTCATTAACGATATCCGCGCCCGCGTCAAGGGCCGCTTGTGCGACCGCCGCTTTTTGCGTATCAATTGAAATCAGCACATCCGTTTCTTCCCGCAGTTTTCCAACGACCGGAACCGTTCGCCGGATTTCTTCCGCAACAGAAACGGGCTCCGCGCCGGGCCGCGTTGACTCGCCGCCCAAATCAATAACGTCCGCGCCGTCTGCAACCATCTGAAGTCCGTGCGCCACCGCCTTTTCCAATGACTGGAATTTCCCGCCGTCTGAAAATGAATCCGGCGTCACATTCAGAATCCCCATAATCAACGTGCGCGGGCCGCAAACAACATCCCGCCCGCGACAGATCCAACTGATTTTTGAAACATCAAACATCGGCGGAATATACGCCTTCCCCCGAAGATTGGAAACAGATAAACGGCTGGCGGCTTCTTCAGAAAAGACCGCCCGCCGAATGTCCATCGGCCTCAGGTTGTTTCGGCACCGCGGGCAAGCAGAACTTTACCGGTGCGAACGAGTTCAATGATTTTGAATTTTTCAATCATCTCAACAAGCGCATCGATTTTGGCCGGATCACCGACAACCTGTAAAATCATCGATGTTTCGGTCAGGTCAACGGTTTTGCAGCCGAAATGTTCGGCGATCTGCAGAGCTTCGCCGCGCCCGGATGAATCGACACTGATTTTAATGAGGCCCATCTCTTTAACGACGGCATCGTCAAACGTATGATCGGTACAATGCAGAACGTCGATGAGTTTACTAACCTGCTGGATGATCTGGGCGAGACCGTTCGCCGCGCCGCTGACCCCGATGGTCATACGCGAAAAATGTCCGTCCATGGCAGGCGAAACAACGAGCGATTCGATGTTATAGCCCCGGCGGGAAAACGTCTGGGCAATACGGGCCAGAACACCGGGTTTATTGGCGACGTAAACGCTGAGTGTGTGAATTTTTTTATTGCTGATCATACTATTCTCCTTGCGGATCGTTTAAATCGTTAAAGGTTAAAGTCGTTCAATTCGTCTTTCTGATTCATGGCTCCTGTCTCCTGCTCCGATCACGTCGATCCGGTCGGTTTTTCAAGTTTTTTTCCGCCCGCTTTCGGTGCCTCGATAATCATGGCTTCGATACGCTTGCCGGCGGGAATCATCGGAAACACGTTGTCGGTTTTCTCCACTTCGCAGTTGATGAGGCACGGACCGTCGTTATAAGCCAGCGCGGCTTTGACGATCCGTTTGACATCGCCGGGACGGCGCAGGTTGAAGCCTTTGATTCCATAGGCGTCGGCCAGCTTGACAAAGTCGGGGTTGCCTTCGAGATCCACGCCGCTGGTCCGGTCGTCGTAAAAGAGCTCCTGCCACTGCCGAACCATGCCGAGATAGTGATTATTGAGAACAACGATCTTAATCGGCAGTTTATAGAGCGCAACGGTCGCTAGCTCAAATTCGGTCATCTGAAAGCCGCCGTCGCCGCAAAACGCAATCACGACATCCTTCGGGCGTCCGAACTGCGCGCCGATCGCGGCAGGCAGGCCGAAGCCCATTGTGCCCGCGCCCCCGGAACTGATGAAGTTGTTCGGCTCGTCCGTTTTATAAAACTGCGCCGTCCACATCTGGTGCTGGCCGACATCGGTAACAACCACAGCCTTCCCGTCGGAAAGTTTGTAAAACTCATCAATCACATGCTGCATCTTGAGGTTGCCCAGCCGCTTGAATTTGAGCGGATATTTCTGCTTCCAGCCGTCAATGGTCTTAAGCCATTCCGCCGTGTTCAACCTGCTGACCAGAGGAGTCAGCGCGTCGATAAACGCCTTGGCATCGGCAATGCAGTGGTACTGCGGATAAATCATTTTGCCGATTTCCGACGGATCGATATCCACGTGAATCACCGTGGCGTCTTTGCAGAAAAAGTTTGTATCGCCGATGATGCGGTCATCGAAACGGGATCCGATGTTCAGGAGCAGATCGCACTCGCACATGGCTTTATTGGCGTAGGCGGTTCCGTGCATCCCGAGCCAGCCGAGCGACAGCGGATGAGTTTCCGGGAACGCCCCTTTACCCAGCAACGTGGTCGTGACGGGCGCGTTCAGTTTTTCGGCCAGCCTGCACAGCTCTTTATGCGCACCGGAAATCAGCACTCCGTGTCCGGCCAGAATAACGGGCCGCTGCGATTTTTGAATGATGTCGGCAATTTCCTTGACGGCATCCGCATCCGCCGCGCCGGCGCGTGTCGTATAACCGGGAAGTTCCATCGCGGCGTTCAAGTCACCGGAAAACGCCCCTGCGCTTACATCCTTTGGAATATCAATCAAAACCGGGCCTGGACGGCCGGTGACAGCGATATGAAACGCTTCGCGGATGGTGCGCGGAATATCGTTGGAGGATTTGAGCAGATAGCTGTGCTTCACAACCGGCATCGTGATGCCGAAAATATCCGCTTCCTGAAAGGCGTCTTTACCGATCATCCACGAGACGGATTGTCCCGTCAGGCAGACCATCGGAACGGAATCCATGTGCGCGGTCATGATGCCAGTGATTACATTCGTAGCTCCGGGGCCGCTGGTAACAAGAACCACAGCGGGCCTGCCGGTGGCGCGGGCGTAGCCGTCGGCCATATGCGCGGCACCCTGTTCATGACGAACCAGAACAAACTTGATTTTGGTTGGAGTCGTGATCATGGCATCAAAAATCGGGATTACCGATCCGCCGGAATACCCGAAGATATACTCGACCCCCTCCGCCTCAAGACACTTAATGAGCGTCTGCGCACCATCCATGACTTTTTTTTCCATCATTTTCTCCTTAATCTGCAACCCGTCCTGAAATCTGCACAAAGAATACACCCTGTTTTTATACCTTCAAGACAAACATTCGTTTTTTTTGCTAAAATTTTACTTGGTTTTTCATACAAAAACCATTCGATCATAAAAACAGACCTGTTTTTGATTGTTTTTCAGCAAAAACAAGCCGGGCACCCCGCTAAACCGGAAAACGCCACTAAATACAGATTGCCGTTCGGCTTCCGAAACGTCAGAATCCCTCTGTTTTACAGACACCGCGACACGAAGAAACGGGGGTATTTATGATCCGATTAAATAAAGACCAATCGTTCACCGGAGATTCGCCGCCATCCAGGGGCACTGCGGCAGCGGCAACAGCGAAACGAACCGGAAAAACCGCTTTGATTCTTTTCGGATCGGTTTTTGCGCTGGCCGGACTGTTCCTGCTTAAACCGTTGTTTGTGACCCCCCTTCAGAAAATGCACGCCGCCAAAACGTGGGATTCAATGCCCGCGACCGTCGTCTCGAGCGAAGTAAAGTCACATTCCGACAGTGACGGAACCACCTACAGCATCCACATTGCCTACCGCTATGAAATCAACGGAGCCGAGTATGCGGGAGACCGGTATAACTTTATTGGCGGATCAAGCAGCGGCTATGAGCGCAAGGCCGAAGTCGTCCGTCGATATCCGCCGGGACAGGTTTTTACCCTTTACGTCAATCCGGCCAATCCCTCCGAATCGGTAATCGACCGGGAGCCCTCCCTCCTGCTGTTACTCGGTCTGATTCCGGCGGTTTTTTCTCTCGCCGGGATCAGCCTTATTGTTTTCGCATTCCGCACAGCAAAAACCCGGCTCGACCCGGCGCAGGCGGCCCGGCAGGTCGTCGCACTGAAGGGGGCTTCCCCGATCAGCAAAGCCGTCGGCATCACCCTTTTCGCCGTTGTATGGAATGGTGTCGTTTTTCTTATCTTCCAATCCGATGCGCCGATCCTCTTTCATATTATTTTCGGCGGAATAGGGCTCATCCTGATCGGTGCGGCAATTTATTCGATTCTGGCAACGTTCAACCCGCGTCCGCAGGTGGAAATCACCCCCGGCGACATCCATCCCGGCAGTTCCGTCGCTATGCGCTGGCGCACCATGGGAAATATTGACCGTATTGAAAAACTCGTGATCCGCCTGAGATGTCTGCGTGTCACCACCGAGACCACGGGCAGCGGGAAAAACCGCCATACCAGAATCGTCAAAACTCCGCTTTACGAAAACGTCCTGCGGGAAACCGGCTCCATGAGCGAAGTTGCACAGGGCACATTACAATTCAGCATCCCGGAAGACCAGCCCGCCTCTGTTCCGGGAAACGATGACGGCATCTGCTGGCAAATCACCTTTAACGGCAGTATTTCCCGCTGGCCCGATCTGAAGGAAGAGCTGCCCTTCACGGTTTACCCGGCGGATCAGGAATGCAATTAACCGTCAAAAAGTTCCAATAATCGAACCCCTGCGGAACAATTCAAAAAATAAACAATAAATCCTGTCTGTTCAGCGTCTTCCGCATGTCATCAGATAATCATCAGGAGAATCAAATGGCTTCAGAAAATAAATTCAAACGCATCGCGACCTCAATTTCCCCGCTCAAAAAATATTCCTGTCTGGCTTTGATCGCACTGGGTATTCCGGCAGCCGTTTTAACCGCGCCATCCGGGAAGCCGAATGTCGTGATCATTCTGGCGGACGATCAAGGCTACGCGGATGTGAGTTATAATCCGCATCATCCCGTCGAAGTAAACACGCCGAACATTGACGCGCTGGCCCGCGCCGGCGTGATCTGTACGCAGGGCTATGTCTCCGGACACGTCTGTTCGCCGACACGCGCCGGCCTGATGACCGGACGCTGTCAGCAGCGCAGCGGAATTTATACCGCCGGACAGGGCGGCAGCGGCATGCCGCTCGAAGAACGCTGGATGCCGATGCATTTGAAGCAAGGCGGTTATGTATGCGGAGCCTTCGGCAAATGGCACTTGGGCCTGACGGAAGAGTACAATCCGGTCAACCGGGGATTTGACTGTTTTTACGGCTTCATGGGACGCGGCGCGCATGATTATTTCGACTACGATTCCGATTCCGCCATTAAATTCGGAGGCTCAATTTATCGCAACCTGGAAGTTCTGAAGGGAGAAAGCGGATACTTAACAACGAAACTGACGCAGGAAGCGGTCGATTTCATCCATCGGGAAAAAGACAAACCCTTCTTTGCTTACGTAGCATATAATGCCGTACACGCCCCGGCACAGGCTCCGGAAAAAGATATCAGAAAATTCGATACCGGCGATACGACGCGCAACATCCTGATGGCCATGCTCTACCATCTCGACCTTGGCGTGGGCGAAATTGTCAAAGCTCTCAAAGATGCAGGCGTTTACGAAAACACGCTCATCTTCTATCTCAGCGATAACGGCGGCGCACCCAACATGCACGCCAGCAATAAACCGTTGCGCGGCTTTAAAGGCGAAGATTTCGAAGGCGGCGTGCGTGTTCCCTTCATCGTTTCCTGGCCGGAAAAACTGAAAGCCGGAACCGTCTGCGATGTGCCGGTCTGGTCCATCGACATCCTCGCTACCGCGCTGGCCGCCGCCGGACTCGATCCGCTGCCGGACTCCAAGCCGCTCGACGGCAAAAACATGCTGCCCGTTTTGAGCGGCGATCAGGACAAACTCCACGACACATTCTACTGGAGTTCCGGGGATGAAGGAAAATGGGCCGTCCGTTCCGGAGATTGGAAAATTGTTTTCGTTCAAGGGAAAACAGAGTTATTCAACCTGACCGAAGACCCCGGTGAAACAAAAAACATCCTGTCCGAACATCCCGAAAAAGCCGGCGAACTCACTAAAATTTACAACGCCTGGCTGGCTGAAATGCCCGACCCGGTTAAAGGTTCCAAACAGTGGAACCCGGACCATCAGAAGAAAAAGCCCGCGAAGAAAAAAAAGAAGAAATAATCCAAATTCAGAACCGAATCCAATCGAAATGTTTGAACTGCCTCGAAAGAGCTGTGTCCTGCCGGAAAGCGATCTGATCCGGGTGAAAAAAAGAATTTCGGAAGAAAAAATTCCAATATCCGGAAAAATGGGGCACAGTCTCCCGTGTAAAATGAACCTCTAGGAACTAAGAATGACAGAAGGACTTATATGAAGAAAAAACCAGTACTCTGCGCCCTTGCAGCACTGTTTCTTTATGCCTGCGGGATTTCGCCGGCTGATAACACAGATCTTCCGTCCGGCATAACGGGTTATGCCGCGCCGTCCGGTGCCGCGAAATATATCGATCCAACCATCGGAAATGTTGCGCCCTTTCTGGTTCCAACCTATCCCACGATTCATCTGACGAATCAGATGATGCGGATGTTCCCTGTAAAGGATGATTATATCTCCGATCAAATTGAACGGTTTCCTTTTCTGGTCACCTCGCATCGGGATAAGGGACCGTGCGGAATACAGGTCATTTCCGGTGAAATTACGGAACCATCGTGGGAGCAGAAAATGAATATAGATCACGATTTAGAGGTGATTCACCCCTGGTTCTATTCAACCTATCTGATCGATGAAGAGATCCGGGTGAGTTTCACCCCCGGGAAAAAATCCGCAATCTATCAATTCAACTTTCCGCCCGCAAAAAGACAGAACCTTCTCATTCAGGGGAGCGATGAATTCAGATGCGCCGTTCTCGATGCGTCCTCATTTGCCCTTGAAGAGAAAATCCTGCACACTCCGAAAGGGCCGAATGCCATGCCGCGCACCATGTCCTTTTATGTTTACGGCATGATCGTCGGTTCAAATAACCCGGCCCTGAAGAGGGTCGAAATACAGTCAGATGACCGTAAATTGGTGATTTCATTTCCGAAAAGCGGAACCTCGCCGGTCTTTTTAAAATATGCCGTATCGTATGTGAGTCTCGAACAGGCCAGACTGAATTTCCAAAACGAGCTGGCCGATCAGGATTTTGCAAAACTGGCGGGAACCGGACAGGAGGAATGGAGCAAGGTCTGCAGCCGGATTGAGGTCGAAGGCGGAACCGAGGCGCAAAAAAGAACCTTTTATTCGGCCTTATACCGCACCAGTGAGCGGATGGTGGATATCAACGAATACGGAACGTATTACAGCGGCTATGACGGAAACGTGCATAAAAGCACCCGCCCTTTTTATGTGGATGACTGGATCTGGGACACCTATCTGGCGCTGCATCCATTGCGAACCATTCTCTATCCTGAAATGGAAAACGATATGCTGAATTCATACACCCTGATGTATGAACAAAGCGGCTGGATGCCGACCTTCCCGCAGGTGTACGGAAATCACCAATGCATGAACGCTTATCACTCCTCGGCCATTTTTGTGGATGGCTACCGCAAGGGATTGAAAAATTACGACGTTGAGAAAGCGTATGAGGGAATCAGAAAAAACCTCACACAGGGGTCGTTTATCCCGTGGAGACAGGGAACTCCCAGAACCACACTGGACGATTTTTTCCATAAACACGGATATTTTCCCTCACTTCATCCCGGTGAGGCCGAAAAAACAGCGGCCGTTGATGATTTTGAAAAACGGCAGCCGGTCGCGGTAACGCTGGGTGTCAGCTATGATTTCTGGGCCCTGGCTCAGTTTGCAAAAGCACTGGGAAAAACGGAGGATTATGCAGAATTCTTTCCAAAAGGAAAAAACTATAAAAATCTCTGGCATCCCGACATCCGGCTGTTTATGCCGAAGGATCATAAAGGAAAATGGATTTATATCGACCCGAAAGCCGACGGGGGCCCCGGCTATCGCCATTTTTACGATGAAAATAACGGATGGACTTATGCCTGGGACGTTAAACAGGATATCGCCGGGTTAACAGAATTACTGGGCGGGAAAAAATCAGCGGAAGAACGCCTGGACCAGTTATTCAGAGAACCGCTGGGCATGAAGAAAAAAGAGTTTGTTCTTGATGGATCGAATTCAACCGGAATGGTCGGACAGTTTTCCATGGGAAACGAGCCTTCATTCCATATTCCCTACTTATACAATTACTTCGGAGCGCCATGGAAAACCCAGCAGCGAACCCGCTTTCTGCTCGATGTATGGTTTAAAGACAATATTTTCGGAATCCCCGGCGACGAAGATGGCGGCGGGATGACCGCATTTGTTGTTTTTTCCTCCATAGGGATCTATCCCGTTACGCCGGGGCTGCCCTTCTACAGCATCACCAGTCCTCTGTTTGAAAAAGTCACCCTCCATCTTGAAAACGGAAAAAAATTCACCGTCATCGCCAAGGGCGCCGGCAAAGTGAAAAAATATATCCAAAGGGCATTTATCAACGGAACAGAAATCGACGGCCCCTTTATTACACATGATCAGATTATGTCGGGCTGCACTTTGGAATTGGAACTTTCAGAACTGCCCGACAAGGCGTGGGGCGCGAACGCAAAGACACCCGAATGAGTCTCAGACAGCGGACGGGATGAAATGAATTCAAAAAAACTTCATTCAGACCCGCGAACAGCGAAAGACGGGCTGCAGCAGATCTGCGTCAGCATCGATGAACTGAAACACATCTTCGAAGAGCGGGTGAGCCCCGTTAAAGTGTTGTTACAAAACAGCGCGCAGGTTTTAAAAACCTGCTACAGTATGAACCGAACCTACATGGCAACAAACAAACCATTTCATTCAGGTCAGCGGTGGCGGTTCATGTTCCGCGCACTGACCCACCGCAACTTCCGGCTGTTTTTTACAGGGCAGGCGATTTCCCTGCTGGGCACCTGGATACAGATGACCGCCATCACATGGCTGGTCTGGCGGCTGGAGCATAATGCGTTTCTGCTGGGGCTGACCGGATTCGCCGCGCGGATTCCCGCTTTTATTCTGGCGCCGCTGGCCGGAGTCTGGGTGGATCGCTGGAGCCGTCACCGGCTCGTGATCCTTACGCAGGCTCTTGCGATGATTGAAGCGCTGGTTCTGGCCGCGCTGATGTTTTCCGGATGCATTGCAATCTGGCAGATTATTCTGCTGTCGCTGTTTCTGGGAATGGTCAACGCCCTGGATATGCCCGCACGCCAGTCGTTTTTAATTCAGATGCTGGATCGTCCGGAGGATTTAACCAGCGCGATTGCGCTGAATTCATCAATGGTCAACGGCGCGCGTCTGGCCGGACCTGTGCTGGCCGGGGTAATAATTGCGACCTTCAATGAAGGCGTTTGTTTTTTGGTCAACGGACTCAGTTATATCGCGGTGATCGCCGGACTTCTGATGATGAAACTGCCGGTGCATCGCACCGCGATATCGGATAAAAATATTTTCCAGCATCTGAAGGAAGGGTTTGCCTACGCTTTCGGGTTTCCGCCGATCCGGGCACTGCTGCTGCTGGTCGCGGCGGTCAGTCTGGCCGGGGCCTCCTATTCTCAGCTTCTGCCGGTTTTTGCGGAAAAAATTCTGCACGGCGGACCGCTCACGCAGGGGCTGCTCGCCTCGTCGGCGGGGCTGGGCGCATTTATTGGCGCGATTTATCTCGCCCTGCGCCGGAGTGTTCGAGGGCTGGACCTGATTATCGCGCATTCGCCGGTTGTTTTCGGTTTAGGGCTGATTGGGATGGGGCTTTCCTCGTCGCTGCGGCTGACGCTGGCGGTGATGCCGGTGATCGGTTTCGGCATGATTATTCAAATGGCGGCGACCAATACGGTTCTCCAAACCATCGTGGAGGACGACAAACGGGGCCGCGTGATGAGTTTTTATTCCATGGCTTTTATGGGCACGGTTCCGCTCGGAAGTCTGCTGGCCGGAGTGCTTGTTCCATTAATCGGTGCGCCGGTGACGGTCATTTTAAGCGGCATTTTCTGCCTGATCGCTGCGGCCTTTTTTATCACCAAACTGAAACCTCTTCGGCAAATGATTCATTTGATTTATGTCCGGAAAGGGATTGTCCCGGAGGCGGCCGGCGGCCTGCAGCCGGTTTCCGGCATACCGCCGCTGCAGCTGCGCTCCAGACCGTGGAAACCTCACCGCCCGAACTTGCGGTTCAGTTCTGTGAAACTGGTGAAAATCAGCGTCGGACGTCCATGCGGACTGGTGTAAGGCATTTCCGTTTTCGATAAATCTTCAACCAGCCGTTCAATCGCCGCGACAGAAAGCGTATCGGTTGATTTAATCGATGTGCGGCAGGCGGCCTGCGCAACGGTTTCGCGCAGCGCATCGCGTGCGGCCCGCAGCGCGGTTCCGCTTTTTTCCAGGGCCTGGGCAATGCCGCTCAAAATGACCGGCGGCGAACCGGTTTGCAGATGAACCGGCAGCGCATCCACCATAAACGTATCCCGCCCGAAGTCGGATATTCCAAAACCCATTTCATCCAGTACCGGCAGATGCCGCCGCAGCGCCTCCGCGTCTGCCGGCATCAGCTCGACGGTTTCGGGTGTCAGCAGTCCCTGCCGCGACGGTTTGCCGGCGGTAAGATCCCGCATGAATTTTTCAAACAGCACCCGTTCGTGCGCGGCCTGCGGATCCATCAGCACAATGCCTTCTTCGGTTTCGAGCACCACATACAGCCCGCCCGCCTGCCCCATCACACGGCACCATTTCCAGGGGGAGGATTGCCGATTGCCGATTGCCGATTGAGGATTACCGATTGGGGATTGGGGATTAGGAACCGAATCTACTGTGTCTGGATTCTCTCCGCCATTCACCCGGCACTTGCCACTTGCCACCTGTTCAAATTCGTGCTGTTTTTCGACACGCGGCGCGGGACGCGGAGCGTCAAATTGAAAAACCGGAGCCCGTCGTTCCTCTTCCGGCGCTTCAAGTGTCAGGGCTTTTTGAACGGCCGCAATCACAGCCTCGCGCACCTCGTTAGGATGGCGGAACCGCACCTCTTTTTTGGCCGGATGCACATTTACATCGACCATACCGGGCGGTGTTTCGATGAAAAGAAACGCCGACGGGTAGCGTCCGTGCGCCAGCACGGCGTGATAGGCCTCGTTCAGCGCGTGATAAATGGCCGGTGCGGAGGCCGGGCGTCCGTTGATAAAAACATATTGATCCGAGCGGTCTTTCCG
>JALOTS010000292.1 GCA_025457785.1 Pontiellaceae bacterium
CTGTTCACGGGCGGTCATTGCGGAACAGAATAGTCGATGTGCCCCTCGACGGCAATAATTGACCGGTGAATTAATCGACACGAAGAATTTTACAACCGCTAACGCTAGAGAGAGACCTCCGAGGGGTTCAGAGGTTGGAAATAGAACGTGTCAGGCGGAACGCCGCCTGTCTTTATTTTTGATTGAGTGCCGAAGATTAGCGGCGTAAAACTTTGCGTACGGGAAGGACTCCGGGAGTCGAGTTGAAGGGAAAGTAAAAGGGGAATGAAATGAAACAGAAATCATCATTTTATAGGACTGCCCCCTTTTTTCTGTAGTTACACTATATAGAAAGGGACAGATATGGTTGCTTTTGTTTTCAGTTGCATATGGATAGAGGGACGTGGAATCGTCATGGGATTCCTCATTATACTGTTTTTGCAGATTTTTTCTAAACGCAGGTTGCCCAGCAGTTCAAATATGATTCCACTGTGTTTAAGCGGTATGGTTGCGTTGGCCTCGTATTATCGTTTCAATTTAAATTGTGAAGGAATGGTACACTTTGAATGGGAAGTTACTAAGTACCAAATACTATTGTTTTTTGGCATTTTCTTTTCAACCATTCTGATTGTGATCGAGGTCGTTGCTTCGAAATTTAAAAGAATACAAACGAAAGTAGAGCGTTGATGTACGAGCACATAATCATCGCTACCGTTACTCCCGCTTCGATCCTGTTAGAACTCCAATGGTATTGTGCGGTGCCATTGGCTGTATTTTTGGTGATTATCATACATTGGGGCTTAAGTAGGCAGAAACCTCTTGGAGGGGTGCTTGCTCTTCCGTTTTTAACAAGTTTAGTTATCGTTATCGCGAGGGAATGTGTAATGGAAATGAATGCGGGCTTGGCGAATGGAACGTATCAGATGGCCCCGCTGAATATATTTTTTAGAGATCAAGCTGTTGTTTTATACAAAGGCGTATTTTGTACCTTTTTATTGGTGTTGATGGATTTGATTGTATGGGCATGGAAAGGGAAGAGAGAAAAAAGGGGCATCGAAGAGAAGGGTACCAGTTCTATAAAATGATGATTTTCCAGCTATTGGAAAAAGGCGGGTTCTGGCTTGTTGCTTCGGGTTTTTTGCCGCACATTGGTTTTGGTTTATGAATAAACTTTATTTTGGATAGGAATAGAATGGAACATACCGTTACCACCCTAAATCGCCCGGATCAGGAATTCGACATTAAGCTGCGTCCGTCGCGCTTTGCCGATTTTACCGGTCAGGAAAAAATCAAAGAGCGGCTTGAGCTGTTTGTGCAGGCGGCCAAGGCCCGCAACGATGTGCTGGATCATGCGCTGCTTTCCGGCCCGCCCGGTCTCGGCAAAACCACGCTGGCCTACATTATTGCCGAATCGATGGGCGCGAACATGAAATGCACCTCCGGGCCGGTGATCGATAAGCCCGGCGATCTCGCCGGACTGCTGACCAGTCTTGAGCGCGGCGATGTCCTCTTCATTGATGAAATTCACCGGATGCAGAAGTCGGTTGAGGAGTATCTTTATTCCGCGATGGAGGATTTTGTGATCGATATTGTGATTGATCAGGGGCCGAACGCCCGCTCAATCCGTCTGAATATCCAGCCCTTTACGCTGATCGGCGCAACGACCCGCAGCGGCTTGCTTTCCGCGCCGATGCGTTCGCGCTTCGGGCTGGTCAACCGGCTCGATTATTACGACGCGGCGACGCTCAAAACGATCGTCGAGCGTTCTGCCCGGATTTTGAATGTGGATATTGAGCCGGACGGCGCATTGGAAATCGCCCGCCGTTCGCGCGGTACGCCGCGTATCGCCAACAACCTGCTGCGCCGCGCCCGCGACTATGCGCAGATTAAGGCGGATAACGTGATCACCGCTGCCGCCGCCGCCAAAGCGCTCGCGCTGCTGGATATTGATGAAAGCGGGCTCGACGAAATGGACAAGCGGATTTTGCAGACGATCATCGAGAAGTTTGGCGGCGGCCCGGTCGGGCTCGGTTCTCTGGCGGTTTCGGTCGGCGAAGAAGCGGACACCATTGAAGAGGTTTACGAGCCGTACCTGATCCAGGAGGGGTTTATCAAACGCACCCCGCAGGGGCGTGTGGTTCTCCCTCGCGGCTTTGATCTTTTTGGTCTTAAACCCGGAAACTCCCGGCAAAATCTTCTGTAAAGGAACCCTCCCATGACTGAAATACCACAATTCTCACTAGAGGAATCCGAAGAAATCGGGGCCTTGCTCACGGAAGAGGAAATTCCTTATGAACGCCGCTGTGTCATAACATCCTCAGGACGCGCAGGGTTTATCTTTTCTGTTCAAGACGACCGGTTTCTGGATGCCATCCGGATGATAAAATCCCACTGCGGTTTTCTGGATGCTCCCCCGGAGCCCGTCAGCGGGACTTGTCCGGCATGCAACTTCCCGGTAACGAATGCGTTCGAATGCCCCGACTGCGGATTGTCGTTATCCTTTAATCCCCGTGAATTAATGCAGAACCATCCTTTCGTGATATTCTTAACAAAGCTGGAAAAAGAGACGGGAACCATCCTGTGAAATAGCGGCTCCGGGTATTAGCGCGGGGGTGCTGTTTTCTGAAAATACAGCATGCGGGTTCCGCCGTACTTCTTTTCTTTCAACAGGTTCCAGGGTTCGGAAACGGCAACCGCGCCATACGCACGCGTTTCAAAGATCAGTAACCCATCGGGTGCCAGTGCCGGACCGATCTGTTCCAGCAGTTTCGGCAGGTCGCCTTCGTCGTAGGGCGGGTCGGCGAAAATCAGATCAAACGGTCCGGCGCCGCGCTTTAAAAACTCATATACATCCGCCTGAACCGCCTGCCAGTTTCCAAGGTCTGGATCGCCTTCCAGGGTTTGGAAATTTTCGTGCAGCGTTTTCCAATGTTTAGATGCTTTTTCGACCGCCGTAACGCTCGCGGCTCCGCGGCTCCACGCCTCCAGCCCCATGCTGCCGGCCCCCGCAAACAAGTCGAGCACCCGCGCACCCGGCACCCGTGCTGCGAGCGACGAGAAAACCGCCTCGCGCGCCCTTTCCATGGTCGGACGCAGTCCGTCTTTGGGAACCTTGAAAACCCGCCCTCTTAAAATACCGCTGTTAATTCGCATGTGCGGAATGTAGCGCGAACGCTGAAACAATCGAATGTTATTTGTCAGGATTTCCGGAAAACAGATGGCTTTTACTCCGGCGCAGGCCTATTATTCGCGGCATAGTTCTGAACCGGAGGTCATTGATGGGTAAAAAAATCCGCCTGAAACGCGCTCTGCGAAAACCGGGACTGACCCCCGGCACCCTGACAGTTGATCCCTCCTGGCCGAAGCCCGTTATTAAAATCATCGCTTACGGGCCGGACCAGCATCTCGAAAAACAGATTACCGATCTTCAGGAGATCGACTCCCTGCTTAACAAATACCCGGTGCTCTGGATTAATATTGACGGACTGGGCGATGAAGCCGTTCTCCGGTATTTCGGCCAGCTTTTTAAACTCCACCCGCTGG
>JALOTS010000034.1 GCA_025457785.1 Pontiellaceae bacterium
AGCTCTGTTTTTTCCAATGGCCGGATTGGCCGAAACCGGTCCGAAGCTGGTATGTGATGCACCGGTGTATGAATTCGGAACGGTGAACCAATCGGCTGTTGTAACCAACGTTTTTATCATCCGCAATGAAGGAGACACCACATTTGTCGCCGGGAAACCGCATGTTTCGTGCGGCTGTACGACTGCCCGCCTGAGCAGACAGATGATCGGGCCGGGAGAAACCGCTGAAGTCATTGTAACGTTTACGGCGGCCGGCAGATCCTTCCGGCAGAGAAAATCAATCGGAATCCTGTCGGCGGACTCCCCGGATGAAGTTCTCGTCCTTCGTATTCAAGGGTATATCGAGCCCGCTGACGGATCGGTTCCTCCGGACGCGACGTGAATTTTTATCAAATCGCCTTCAAGCCGTTCTGCGGCAGCAACCACCTGTCTGACACCCCGATCAAAAATTCATTTGGGAAGAACAAAATCACTGACGGAGACAGCGGGATGATGATAACGGCGGAGGCGGGAAGAGAAGCCGTACTGTACCGCCTGCTGCGGGCACCAATGGAAACAGGCGAAGCACTGTTCGCACCGCCCCAGCCATTCGGGCGCACCCTCGTTCATACAAATGTTTTCAACCGGACAGACCTTTGCGCAAAGTCCGCAGCCGTTGCATTTGGCATCGGCGCGGAAAAAACGGTCGGCTCCGCGCAGTTCAAACCAGCGGAATCCGGGATAAATAAACCGCCCGGCGATGCGCCAGAACAGGCTTGGCCGCTCTTTCACATCCGGCGTTCCCTGTTGCAACTGCGCGAGAATCTGCGCGACTTTCTGTTCGGCGGCGGCGTGCGTCTTCTGCTGAGATTTCGGGCCGGGCGTGCCGCCGAGCGGCGGATAATTTTCCGGCATTTTAACAATCCATGCGGCGGAAAGATCGAGTCCGCGTTTACGGAGCATCCCGCGCAGGAAATGCACACTCGAACCGGCGCTGGCCGCGCAGGTGAACACCGCAAAAATATATGTGCCGGGCGCTGCCTTAAGTTTTCGAATGAACCGCTCAACGATGGCGGGCGGGCCGAAGGCGTAGACGGGGCAGACGATTCCGATCCGATCCGCAGCTTCAGGCGGATTCGTGACCGCCGCCGCAATCGGAATCAATTCGACATCCGGCAGTTTTTCGGCCAGCGTTTTGGCCACCGCCAGCGAGTTCCCCGTTCCCGAAAACCAGTAGATTTTTGTTTTCATTATAATACTATCCCTCATTTCCCTGTCTTTATGCACGATTTATTATTCTGTCCTTAATTATTCTGATCCTTTCTCATTTTGATTGCGGCTTTGTTGCGCCGGATTTAAAGGTTTATTTAATTGGCCAGCCGGGAATGGTTTCGTCAATCCGGTTCATCAGGTCAATGGTACGACTTAGCGCAGTGACGATTTTTTTGTAGTGCTGGAGGTCGTCGTGAGTCAACTGCCGCTCGCGGCGGTCTTTGAGCCATTTTTCACAGACCTGATAACCGCCGATGGTAAAGTTCCAGACCTTGGAAGGTACGTCGTCGAAATACTGCGTTTTGTTGATGTAAACGCGGCCGGTTTTTTCCTCTTCTGCAGCCGCGCTCCCTGAGCGCGGGCCGAGGTCACGGACCTCGGCTACAGCGAACTTCGGGAAACCTTTTTCGACCTCACTGTTTCCGGCGACGGGGAACGCAACCGAGGTCTTGTTCAGCTCCGGCGATTCCATCAGATGCAGAGCGGAGAGTTCCCCGCCCAGTTTTGCCAGTGCGGCGAAAAGTTTTTTGTCGGAGGTAAGCGGGATACGCGGGAAATCAATTTTCAGGAAGTCGGCGTAGCGCGTCCGGTAGGCCGGCGAATGAAGAATCGCGTAAATGTAATTGAAAATTTTCTCCGGGGTCTGCCTCCCGACGTTCTTCTCAATCTCCTTCAGGAAATCAGGAGAAAAATTCGGGCGGCGAATCTTGTAATCCTCAGAATCCTCGAACAGCATCATCGTGGTCAGTTTCGAAAGACCGGATTTGGTTTTAGGTTCCGGGTCTGGATAGAGATAGAGAGGAAAAACGGTTGCCCCTCCACGCCGGAAGATATTCTGATCTGAAATGCAATCTGTTGAAAAAATGAGATTCCACGAATCTGCCCCCACGGACTGCCCTTGACGGCCAATCAGCAAAGAATGGTTTTTTTGGCGCAAATGATCGAGTACCCGGGGATTACATCGAGCGATCAGCGCTGATTCATGAAAAAGT
This sequence comes from Pontiellaceae bacterium, assembly GCA_025457785.1. Taxonomy (GTDB): domain Bacteria; phylum Verrucomicrobiota; class Kiritimatiellia; order Kiritimatiellales; family Tichowtungiaceae; genus Tichowtungia. Next base: position 2,244 of record JALOTS010000034.1, read on the forward strand.
GTTCGGCAATCAAACGGACGATACGTGTAGGGAACAAAAGACCGCATTTTTACAGGGCGAACCGTTTCGCGAGCCGCATGCAAATCCCAGCGATCCTGATCGCGCAAAGGGACACCAAACAAGCGGGACACATCTCCATCAGAGAAGGAAACATCAAGAAACCGGTCTATCTTGGCAGAAAGCGCCTGACTGTCAAAATCCACCACCAAATTATCCCGCTTTGTCAACATGCCCAGAGAGTTTACCGGCATGGCCTCGGTAATTTTCCAGCCGCGTTCATATTCCGTGCGCAAATCCGCATCCTGCGGAATAAACAGACGGAACGGTTCGGCGGGCTGGACTTTCTTCCATTTGATCTTCTTCACATCCAGCCGTTCCAGCGCGGCATATTTCTGTTCCCGGCCGCCCCACAGGTCAGCATAGTGGATTTGGCATTTGCGGCTGGAGCCGGGCTGCTTCACAAAAATTCCAATGCAGACACCCTGCTGAATATCAAAGACGTTTTCGTCTTTGCTTCCGTCCGGCGCGGTTTCCTTTTTCTTGGAGTTCCCGTGCAGGTTGAGAATGTAGATGTCGTTGAACGATTGCATGAGCGACCAGCGCATCCCGCGGAAGGTCGGATTGTCGAGATAGCCGTTGTTCGAGATGTACGCCAGCACACCGCTCCCGCTCTGATCCAGCCGCCACTGTGCAAAGCGGATGAATTTGACGTAGTCGTCCTGAAGCCATTTGGAGTTGCGCTCGCCCAGCGGTTCGCCGTTCACAAATTTATAATCGTTGATCAAGTCGCTGATCCACGGGCCGTTGTTTTCCGAATGACCGGAATACGGCGGGTTGCCGCAGATGACCATAATCGGCAGGTCGCGCTTGATTTCGTTGGCAACTTCGGTCTCTTCGGCGATCCAGCGGGCAAAGAGCGGCAGGCCGCTCATTTCGTGCATGTCTTCGAGCGTGTTGGTGAGGAAAATATTGAGGCGGTTGCCCTCCTCCATTTCGTATTTCCAGCCCGGCTCCTGCAATTCGAGCAGGTCGCGCCCCGCCAGTTGCAAACTGAGTTTAAAGTGGGCAATGGCGTACGGCGCCATCATCAGCTCAAAGCCGAACAGCCGCGGAAGCAGCGAGTTTTTGACGTAGCCGGGCCACATCCCCGCGTCGTTGCGCTCCATGAATTGCTCCCGAATATGCGCAATGATGTCGTAGAGAAAGGTTCCGGTTCCGCAGGCGGGATCGAGAATCAGCACACGGTGGCATTCGTCCGTCTTGCTCATCGAATCTTTTTTGGTGCGCTTTTCAGGGCGGAAGTTCGGGAGTTTGACTTTGGCCGCATCCGCCAGCCCTTCCGGACATTTGAATTTGCTTTTCAGAATGTGGTCAACGGAGCGCACGATGCAGGAAACCACCGGGTCAGGCGTGTAATAAACGCCGCGCTTTTCGCGCAGGGCCGGATCGTATTCCGCCAGAAAGGTTTCGTAGAAGTGAAAAACCGGGTCACTGGTTTTCTTCGACACGCCGAAATCTTTCAGCACTTTCGGCATGTCGGTGTGCGCCAGCACGGCGACCAGATCGTCCACAAACGGCGCGAAAAGTTCATCGTCCAGCGCCGGGCCGGTAATCTGATAGAAAAAGTTCCGCAAAAACGGATTGGATTTAGGAATCAGCGCCTGCGCCTCCTGCCGGGAAAAATCCTCGGGAGTCGGGTCGAGCACACGGGCGGAAAACAGCCCGTAAGCAATAGTCTGCGCAAACATGTCGGCAAAGTCGCCGGTGCGCTCCGGCGCTTCCAGATCGTGCATCAGGGTTTGCGCAAAGGCGGATCGCCAGTCTTTGAGCATGTCTGAGGCATTTTTCTGTTCGAAGGCCTTCACGATGATGTCGCGTACCATGTGAGTCAGGTTTGCCATGCGGGTGGCCAGCTCTTTCGGGCGGCGGATGGTCTGCGGTTTATGTTTAATGAATTCACGCAGCAGGGTTTCGACTTCCGCCGCGCCCGCCTGATCTATGCGGATTTTGTCGCCGACAAGGTTTCCGGCACGGGCGGACTGCCGGAGTTCGCCGTTCACATACCAGCGGAACTCAAGATAGTCGGTAAGAATCAGGTTTTCCAAGGCTTGGAAATAGCGTTTGAGCTGCTCACTTCCGGCGGTTTCATTCAGTGAAACACCGATATCTTTGGCTTCAATGCAGCCGAGTGTCAGATTACGCCGGGAAATCAGATAGTCCGGAGCTCCGCAGGCAATCCGCTTTGGCTCGTTGACGGCGGTAATTCCTTTATCGAAACCCTCCATCAACTTTTTGAGCGCGGGACGATAGGTGTGTTCGGTTGCCACACCCCGTGAAGCCTCTTTTTCGATCTCTTTCAGATAATCCAGAATCAGGTCAGCCATGGTTTACTCCGACAGTTTCCAAACATTGGAGCGTTCTACCGGATTCTTCCGGAGGTTGGAAGCCCGGACACGGTTTTTCCGAAAGTCGGAACGGGGTCGCCTCGCGGGAATCCTTTTAAGTCAAACGTCTTTTGTACGAACGTGTTCAGTAAAAAGACTGGAAGAAAAGGCCGGGAAACAGGATACTGCTGACTGATGAGCTTACGCCTTTTTATTTTACTGCTGCTAGCTCCTGCGCTGTTTGCGCAGGATCCGGTGTCCTTTCCCAAAATTCAGGCGGCGCTGAATGACGGACTTTATCCGCTCGCCGAACAGAAAATATGGGAAGCGCTCAGCACAAAACGAACCCCCGATGAAGAGGCCGCGCTGAATATCCTTTTGATGCGCGCACTGGCCGGGCAAAAAAAAACTGACGATGCCGTGATCCTCTCCGACGAGTCCGCCCACCTGCCCCAACAGGATGCGTTTGTTTACTGGCGTGCCCGCATTTTATTTGATGCCGGACGGTTTCAGGAGGTTTTCCAAACGGTCAAATCACTGCCGGAAAACAGCGTTTATGCCCCTGCTGCCCTGCGTTTAAAGGGTCGCGCGGAACAGCTTGCCGGCGATTCTCTGGCCGCTCAAAAAACCTTCGAATCGTTCCGTAAACAATTTCCCGACGACGAAAGCGCCGCGCAAAATCTGCTTGATCTGGCTTCGATTTATCTCGCGCGGAATGAAAAAGACAACGCAACCGGCGCCCTGAACGAGCTGCTGGAGCGTTTCCCGGATAACGCGGCCGCTTCCGCCGCCCGTCTGGAGGCGGGACGCCAACTTATTGCGAACGGAACTGCGGAGGATTTAAAAAAGGCCGCCATTCTGCTCACAACGCTGGGTTCCGATGAAACGGCCAATCAACGCTTACGCTCATCCGCGTGGGTGGAACTGTCCGCGCTTGAACAGCGGGCCGGAAACGCCTCTGCGGCGATCGCGGCACTGGATAAGGCCGTGAAATTGACTGGCGACATCGAATTAAAAGTCCGGCAGAAAGCCGCGCTCGCCAATCTGCTGATCGAAGAAAACAAGACCAAAGAGGCTTTTTTACTTTTTGATGAAGCCATTCGATCTCCGGACATCGCCACGGCCACGGCGGCGGAAATCCTGCTGCAAAAGGCGGAAGCGTTACGGAAAACACAGCAGGTGACCGAGGCGGAACAGGCGTTTCAGGCCTGCCTGGAAATTACGGCCGACCCCGCCCTGCAGGCCCGTGCACAGGCAGGTAAAGGCTGGAGTCTGTGGGAACAGAAGCGCTATGAAGAAGCGGCGCTCGCGTTTGAAACCGCCGGTGCGAAATGTACACAGACCGAAAACTGTGTAACCGCTTTCGTTAGGGCAGGCGATGCCCGTCTCGCCGCCAAACAATATGAAAAGTCCCGCGAAAATTACCGCCGCATAAATCAAAACTATCCAGAACACCCGCAGGCCGCCCAAGCCCGTTATCAGAGCGGTGTCGCGAGCCTGCTTTGCGGTCAGACCGATGCGGCCCTGTCCGAATTTGCGCAAACGGAAAAAGATTTCCCGCAAAGCGAGTTTGCTTCGCAGGCCGCACTGCAAATCGCCGAGCTGTTCAAAAGCGAAAAGAAACAGGAACAGGCGCTGGAGCAATACCGCCGGATCATCGCAACCTATACCAACGCCGTCGTTCAGTCCGCCGCGCTGCTGCAACAGGGACTCATTCTTTACGACAACGGACAATGGGACAGCGCACAGGAAAGCTTCCGTGCCATCAGCGAAAACCACCCAAACTCCATCGAAGCGCCGCAGGCCCTCTACATGAGCGGCTTCTCCCGCGACAAACAGGGCGACACTAAAGGCGCGCTCGAAATCTGCCTCGCCTTCATGGATAAATATCCCGGCTCCGAATGGGCTCCCGATGTTCTGTTCTGGATCGGAAAAATCTATTACAACAGCGGCGATTATGTGCGGGCGGAAACCGCATTCCTCGATATCGCATCGCGCTTCCCGAAACACGAGCTCACAGATAAAGCACTCTTCTGGGGTGGAACGGCCATGCTTAAACAGAAAAAATTTGTTGAGGCCTTCACCGCCTTCAGCCGCATCGTCAAAGAGATTCCAAACAGCCCGCTTATATTGAAAGCCCGCTTCGCACAGGGCGAAGCCCTGTCTGAACTTGGCGAATTCTCCCGCGCTATTCTCGCCTATGAAGAACTGATCAAAATTGCACCGGACGACCCTGATCTATCCGATCGCGCCCGTGGGCGCCTTGGCGACTGCCTCTTCATCCTTGGCACCAACGATCCAAAACGCTATCAGGAAGCACTGACAGTCTATCAATCTCTTTACAAACGGTCCTCCACCCCGTTTGCGCTCCGCCTGCAGGCCATTTATAAAATTGGCCGTTGCGAAGCGAAACTGGGGCTGAAAGAAAAAGCATTTGCGCACTACATGGAAGCGGTCTATAGCGGGGCCGAACAGACCGAGCCGCTTTCGCCGGATGCTGTGTCGTGGTTTACTCGGGCCGCATTTGATGCCGCTGCCATTTTGGAACAGCAGCGGCAATGGAAAGAGGCCATCAATATTTACGCACGGATTATTCAAGCTGGCGTACCCACACGGAACGAAGCACAAAAAAGGATTGAAAAAATCGAACGAGACCATGCGTCGGCACTTTAGCCTTCCGACGAAGGCAAAAGAGGGAAGGAGTGAATTATGATTGAATGGATAAACAGCGGCGGTCCGGTCATGTGGATCATTTTAGCCTGCGCCCTGATTGTACTGGCGGTCTTTATGGAGCGTTTTTTTCATCTGCACCGCGCTCAGATTAAAATCGACGACTTCCTGTATGGAATTACCACGAACATTAAAAACGGCAACGACCTCGAAGCCGTTACCATCTGCGATCAGACCCCCGGCCCGGCCGCATATATCGTTCATACCGCGCTTCTGCACCGCAATGATTCCAGAGACGACTTGATCATGGCCGTCCGGCAGGCAGGCATTCGGGAAATCCCCCGTCTGGAACGCCACCTGAATCTGCTCATCACCCTCGCACAGATTCTTCCAATGCTTGGACTGCTCGGTACGGTGCTCGGCTTGCTGCAAATTCTAGCCGCCCTGACAGCCGGTACCCCGCTGGCGGAAATCGGCGATCTATCCAGCGGACTCTGGACAGCCCTGATCACCACCGCTGCCGGCCTGGGCACGGGAATTCCCGCCTATGCGGGTTATCATTTTTTAGTCGGGCGCGTTGAATCCATCGCGCTTGATATGGAACAGACGGCGGAAGAAATCATTTACTTTCTGACACACCCGTCGTCCAACGGAGTGCAACACCATGAACCGTAACGACAGCGAAGCAGTGCTTCATTTGCATCGCACCTTTCTGCCGCGACGCCAAACCGGACGGGGTTTTCTCACTGGTACGGTCTTTCTTGATACCGCGCTCCTGCTTGTTTCGTTCGTACTGGCCGAATCGCACTTTGTTCTTAAACCGGGCATCCTGATCGACCTGCCGGTCACATCACAAACCGAAAGCATCCAGTTTAACGACATGGTCCTGAGCATTTCGCGTGAAGGTCTTTTCTTTTTTAACGACGAACAGGTGCAACCCTCCGCGCTCGAAGCCGTTCTGCGCGCCGCCGTGCAGGAACGACCCGGAATCGCGCTGATTCTGGAGGCCGATGCCGTCACACCGCAATCCTCCATCGCGGCAATCTACGACGCAGCCGCCCTCGCCGGATTCCGGCAGGTCTTCATTGCCACCCGGAGCCCCGCCGCCGCAACAACACCAGTTCCCGCCGCACCGTGAAAACCCGCCTCCAGCTTACGCCGGAACTCGCCGTCGCATCCGTTTGCGCCGCCGGATGGTTTTCCTTGTGGCTGTTCGCCTTCCGCCCCGCTCCGCATCAACCGCCCGCCGAGTCCTCCTATCCCGAAGTCATTCGTCTGGTTACGGACAATGAGACTCTGCGTAAACTCTCAACACCGACCCTTTTCGCGCTGCCTTCCGATGAGGGGTTCAGTGGACGATTTGTTGAAGATAAAATTACGGAAGAACAGATGCCGAAAAAACCAAACAGTCCGGCCCGTTACCTGTCGCGCGAAATTCCGGAAACACCGAATGTGGACCAAGTGCTCCTGACCTGCGAAACCCGCCTTCCGCAAAGCGAACTTCCAATCCCTGGAACAGCCATATCACGCCCGGCGATTCCACCTGTTCCGGAAATTCAACTCTTCCTGTCGCCGGAACTCAAATCCCGCGCCGGAGAATTTCCTCCGCTTAAAATTGCCTCAACCGACCTGCCGGAAACCCTGCGCGTCAATTTGAGCGTCAACCCGAACGGAATCATCAAACACGCCTTTTTTGAAACGCCGGTTACGAATGCCGCCCTGCTCACAGCCATTCGCAACCTGTCGTTTAAACCGGCAGAAAAGCAGACCGACGGCTGGATCGAGATCCGCTTCGCGCCGAAGGAGAAGAACTGATGCTGATCGATCCGCTCCAGTTGTTCACCCTTCCGCTCGCGCTCGTGCTGGCCGCACTCTTTTTGCTGGCCGCCGCCTACGATTTTCTGATCTCCCGCCGCCGGCGGAGACATGGAAACAAAACCATCTGCCGCTGCAGCGGATGCCGTCACATTTACGCCGCACCCCGCCATGTGCCGCTTACCCACTGTCCGCAATGCGGAAAAGCAAACCTCCCCGTCCGGAAATGACCCGGCGCGGTATGGCCTCAATCAAAGAAAGAACGGGAATCCGGACAGATCAGGGTTTAAACATAAAATAAACGGCGCCGAGAATACACAGCCCGGCCCAGAGATAATCCAGTTTGAGCGGCTGATGCATATAAAAAACGGAAAACGGAACAAACACGGAAAGCGCAATGACTTCCTGCATGATTTTAAGCTGCGGCAGCGATAATTGTGTGTAACCGATCCGGTTGGCCGGCACCTGAAGCAGATATTCAAACAGCGCAACTCCCCAACTGATCAGCGCGGCAATAATCCATTTGCGTCCGGCCAGATTGCGAAGATGCGCATACCAGGCAAAAGTCATAAACACATTCGAACAGACCAGCAGCAGAACAGATTGACAGACAGGTGAAACAGGAAACAGTTTCATAATTCCTTTCAAGAATGACCTGCCGGAAAAGATAGACTCGCCGAAACGCCTTGAAAAGGGCAAAACATGCTGATTCGGAGAACAGGATGAAAAACAGATTCGGCTTATATCTGATTATGACCGATCCGGTCGTTGGCTATGCGCACTGCGCACAGGCCGCCGTGGATTGCGGTGTACGGTTCGTTCAGTTGCGGATAAAAAACAGACCGCGCAGAGAAATTGTTTCCATTGCCCGGGACATCCGAAAAATCACACAGAAGACGAATACGCTGTTTATCGTCAACGATGATGTTGAAATCGCCGGCGAGGCGGATGCGGACGGCGTACACCTTGGACAAGACGATCTTTCCATTGATGCGGCGCGCGAAATATGGAAAACCCCCGGAAAAATTTTCGGCCTTTCAACACACAATGAGGTTCAGGCGCAAAAGGCCGTCGCATTGACCCCGGATTATATCGGAATCGGCCCGGTATTCCCGACTCCGACCAAAGCGATTGCCGACCCTGCCCTTGGAATCGAACGAGCCGGACGGATTGCAAAAACCTGCCCTGTCCCGCATGTGGTTCTGGGAGGATTGAATGAAACGAATCTGGATCAGGTGTTAAGCGCAGGCGCCGTCAACTACAGCGCGGTGCGGCCCGTTATGCAAAGCCGCAATCCGAAAAATGAAATTTCCCGTCTCCAGCAACTGTGGCGCCGCCACTATTCCGGGATCAGTTCAGACGAACCGCCGGACGAAGACCGGATCGCATCCAGCCCCTGAATTTTCATATAACTTCCGCCGGTTTTACGGGCAAGATCATGCACGGCATACATTTCAAAATGCGTTCCGGAAGCTCCTTCTAACACTTTCGGCACAAAATGAATCACATTGATTTTGAGTTTTTGCTTTTTGAGCCCGATGGCAACCGAGAGAGCGCTCTTCTCATCATATTTTTTCTGCAATTCCTGAATATAATCGAACATATCATTTGCGGTATAGTAATACCGGGTATGTCCCGCCAGCGTATCCACTTCCTGCGGAAGCTGTGCGCTGGGAAGCATCTCCCTGACCGTGGCCACATCGTTTCCGCTTGACGGGATAACCTTCACCGGCTGACCTCTGGCCAGACGCTCCTTGTTTTCCTTATTCAGCATCTCCTGCGCTTTCGCAACCAAATCAAACCATTTCTGCGGCCCGCCCGGATAATCTACATACCCGTTATATCCGTATGGATGACGAAAATTCGATACCTCCTTGCCGCCTTTTGCCTGATCCAGCAAATCCTTATGAACCCAGTCGATGGGATCCTTATCCTCGGCGCCAAGCCAATACATCACGTCCACTCTCCGCTGAACCGCATAGCACACCGACGCCAACCAGGAATCCTGCCGGCTCGGAATAGGCATTACGGGCTCAAAAGCAACTTTACTCCCGGAAAAACCCAGCGTGGCTATGCCAAAACGCACCTTATCGGCGTTAAGCGGAGTCAGCCAGGATTTCAGCTTTTTGACCGTCTCTTCATTCGCCGTGCATAAATCTTTCGAAAAGGAGTGACAAGCGTCTTTGCTGAACACGATAACATTGAACAGCACCGTCGGCGGAAGCCGGCTGATCTGGGCAAACAACTCATTTTTAATAATTTTATACGCCGGAATCCCCCCGATTCCGTCATCCAGAATCGTCCGACCCACATCCAAAACAAACAAAAACTTATCCCCCTTGCTTTTTCCCCCAAACACATTGACCTGCGTCGTTTCAAAACCAAGACTCCCGGCAAGCGAAATGCCTGACAGATTCACACCCAGCCCGCCTTTACTGCCAAGCCCGGTCAAATCGGGCAGGACAATTGACGTCGTCTTGACCGGGGTCAGACTCAGCACCTTTTGACTCATTTTCGGCTGTTTCGCCTGCTGCTGCATTTTTACAGGCACCTGCAGCGGCTTCAGCGGCATCTTGGGCCGATTAATCTTTTTCGCCTGAAATTCCGGAACCGCCGGCTTAACCACCTGCACCGCGACAAAAATCCCGGAAACGAAAAACAAAACCAGATGAAGGACGATGGTGATAATCAACGCGGGCGGACGGCCCCGCACCGCCGTCTTTTTCTTAATTCTCGCTATATGTTTCCGTAACATAATTCAACATCCTTTTGCCCTACAGCGTCAGACTGAAGGAGGTGTTTGTAACCTTCGCCACAGCACAGGCGCTCATCACTTCCACAATGCGCCCATGCAAAGCCGCGT
>JALOTS010000293.1 GCA_025457785.1 Pontiellaceae bacterium
AAAGCACCTGCGTCCGGTTCCGATCACTGAATTTGAACAGCACGACCGAAAAAACCGTACTGAAAACCGCAGCAACAAAAAGTGTAAGCAGAACTGTTTTTATTCGATTCTGTCTGGCCTGCTTCATATCTTTCCCTTTTTGCAGAGCATATTCCCTCAGCGATTTCCGGACTGTAGAAACATCGGGGCTTAAAATCAACCTTCGAGCGGTTTAAAGGCCATGTCACAATAGGACGATATTCAAACAACCCCGCTTGAATGAAATCTAACAGAAAAACCTTCTGGCTATTTTCGTAGACGCGACGCCCCCGTCGCATTTCCCTCCAGCACGGAACGCGACGGAGCGTCGCGTCTACATTCAACAGCCCTCTGCGTCCTCCGCGCCTCTGCGAGGAAATATTCCAAGGATTGGAAACGCTTTGACCTGACAGGACGTACGCCGTAAAGTCGGGCCATGAAAAACATCTGCTCATTTCTTTTTACTATTCATCTTGGATTCATTCTCTGTGTTTCGGGAACAGAGACCAACCGCCCGTCCGCATGGGCCGTGCCAATTGCGCTGGAGGGTGTTCCGAATCTGCACAAGGTAAGCGATACGCTTTACCGCAGTGCGCAGCCAACAGCTCTGGGCATGCAGAATCTGAAAAAGATGGGCATTAAAACCGTGATCAACCTGCGCTCGTTTCACTCGGATCGCGATGAACTGAAGGGAACCGGCCTGGCATACGAGCATCTCTTTATGAAAGCCTGGCATCCGGAACGTGAGGAGGCGGAACGGTTCCTTCAAATTGTAACGGATCCCGCCCGCACACCGGTGCTGGTTCACTGTCAACACGGCGCCGACCGCACCGGAACGCTTTGTGCAATTTACCGGATTGCTGTTCAGGACTGGCCAAAGGAAGAAGCCATTCGGGAAATGACCGACGGCGGGTTTGGCTTCCACGAAATCTGGAGCAACCTGCCGGAATGGATTGATCAATGGAAATCCACCCCCTCTTCTCCGCAAGCCGGCTCGACGAATTCGCCGGAGGTATCGACCGACCCGTCCTCTCCGTAAGATGAGACGGGTTTTCCGGACAAGTCATAAAAGTGATCACTCCTTGCGTCTTCGCATCGTTACGGTCAAACCTTCCCCTGAGCATGCATGATTCCGGTCCATCAAAACGTCTGTTTCTGAGCGGCTTTAAACGCGCTGTATGTTTCAAGGGTTCTGCTGAATTCCCTGAAGGCCTGTGTGGGTTGAAGCCGGGCGTAAAGTTCGGTTTCCTCGGAAAGCTGGCTGACCATGATTTCGGGGCTGAGTTCCATGAAGGCATAGGCGGTAAAGCCGTTTTCTGAAACTTCATATTTCATGACCTGAGCGATGCTCCCGGAGATCTGGTGCCGGATGATGATTTCGGCGGCAGCGTTAAATCCGGACAGGATCAGAGAGTCATACGGGGTTCCCGTTTCTTCTGAAAACGCTTTTGCCAGTGTTTCGATCCGCACGGTCAGCGCCTGAGACAAGTCGATCCGTCCGTTTTTTTTGGCCATGTTGAGCGCCAGATCCAGACTTTTTGATTCAGCAATTCCGATGGCGGCCAGTCCGCCCGCTTCGATGGTCGCGGCAGACAGAGTTTGCATTTCGTTGAGAAGGGAGGGTTTGACCGGTTCCGGGGGCGGCGGCTCAGGGATCGGTTCCGGCGCAGGTGCCGGTTCCGCCGGAGGGGGCGGCGGCGGCGGCGGTGTCCTGCATCCGTAAAAGAGGATTGAGACAAGGAATAAGCTGGTGAAAAACAGCCGTTTTTTCATGGTTCGGTTCCTTTTATTTTTCAGCAAAACCAACGTAACTCAGTCCGGCGGTTCAGGCAATCGATAAATCGGGGGTTTCGGCTTGAGATAACCCGTCTGACTCCTTATAACCGGTGCCTGTTTTTTCTCATGGAAAGGAATGTCTATGCATATTGTGGTCTGTATTAAACAGGTGCCGGATTCGGATAAGGTGACGATTGATCGCGAAACCAACCGGCTGAATCGGGCGGGTGTACCGAGTATTATCAACCCGTTTGACGAAAACGCGCTCGAAATGGCGCTTCAGTTGAAAGATAAACATGGCGGTAAAATCACCGTGATTTCGATGGGCCCGCCGCAGGCCGAGGAAGCTTTGCGCACGGCGCTTTCGCACGGAGCGGACGAAGCCATTCTGATTTCGGACCGCAAGTTCGGCGGAGCCGATACCTGGGCCACCTCGTACACGATTACGCTGGCGCTCAAAAAACTGGCTGATCCGGTCGATCTGATTCTCTTCGGCAAGCAGGCGATCGACGGCGATACCGCGCAGGTCGGGCCGGGCGTTGCTCACTTTTACGGCGTGCCGATGATCACTTACGCCAAAGCGTGCGAAGTGACTGATGCCGGTTTCCGCGTCCAGCAGGTAACCGATCATGGTTACAATGTTTGGGATGTTGAAAAACCGGCCGCGCTGACGGTGGTAAAAGAAGCCAATTCGCTGCGGATGCCGTCGCTCAAGAAAAAGATGGCCGCCAAAAAAGCCGAAATTCCGGTTTGGGGTGTTGAGCAGTTGCAGCCCGACGAAAACAAGATCGGACTGGCCGGATCGCCGACCAAAGTGAACAAGGTTTTTGCGCCGCCCGTGAAGCTGAATAAAGAAATTCTTTCCGGCGAACCGGCGGATATGATTAAGGAGCTGATTTATAAATTGCGGGAGAAGAAAGTTCTATGAGTGCCAATAAAGAAATCTGGGTTTACGCAGAACAGGAAAACGGCAGGCTCGCCGGCGTGGTTTTTGAGTTGCTTTCCGAAGGACGCAAGCTGGCGGACAAGTCGGGCTTCACCCTTTGCGCGGCGCTAGCCTCGGCCAACGGCAAGCCGATGCACCAGGAGCTTTTTAACTACGGCGCGAAAAAAATCTACAATATGGAAGATCCAAAGCTTGGAACCTACCAGAATGATTACTTTTCCAAGGTGATGGCCGATCTGATCAAAGAGAAAAATCCTGAAATCGTTCTCTACGGTGCCAGCACCATTGGACGCAGCCTCGCGCCGACTGTCGCTGTGATGGGCTGGGCCGGTCTAACCGCCGACTGCACCGAGCTGGACTTCGATACCGAACAGCAGGTTCTGCTCCAGACCCGTCCGGCGTTCGGCGGCAATATTATGGCCACGATTATCTGCCCGGATCACCGCCCGCAGATGTCCACCGTCCGCTCCAACGTCTTCAAAAAAGAACGCGTCAGCGAACATGAAACCGGGGAAGTGGTCGAAATCAAGGTCGACCTGTCCGGTGTCAAAGAACGCATGAAACGGGTTGAAAGCGTCATTGAGGAAGTCAACACCGTGGATCTCAAGGCCGCCGACTACATTGTTTCCGGCGGACGAGGAATCGGCGCGCCGGAAAACTTTAAGATGATCGAAGGGCTGGCCAACGCTCTCGGCGGCGCGGTCGGCGCTTCGCGCGCCACAGTCGATGCCGGCTGGATTTCGCATCACCATCAGGTCGGCCAGAC
>JALOTS010000035.1 GCA_025457785.1 Pontiellaceae bacterium
CCGCGAATCGAAGAGCTGAAGAAAAAATGTAGTGAAGACCTTTGAGTCAAAATCGAAGGAAAAAGGCGGTTCAGCCCGCGAACAGCGAAAGACGGGTTATGATGCGGACAAACCCTTTCCAGATGCTTTTTTCATCAAAACCCCTTTTCTTACGGATGATCAAATCTGGCGTTGAAGGCGGCATCCCGGTGAAGATCTTCGAATGACGACTGCAGGGCAACGGCATGCCCCTCATCGCCAACACTCATGGCCGCAATGCGCACAAACGGAGAATTCGGCAGGGTGATGCCGGAGGCACCTTCCGGAATCTCCAGGCGGTAGGCGAACAGATAACCGTATTCATAGAGCGCATCCTCATCGGGCACATGCCGGTGCGAAGCGCACCAGGCAATGCGCTGATCCCGAACGAATGCCGGGTCGACTCGCACCAGATCGTTGCGCATCGAATAGGAAAGCCTGGCCACAAAACCGTCGAATACACGGTTGTCCCACGACCCCAGGTAACCGGACCATCCGCCGAGGGTCAGCGGAATCTCTTTATCACCGGCGCGGAAGACGACGTTGGTATCAACCTCAGCCGCCGCCAGAATGTGCAGAACGGCGACCCCCGCCGGCAGTTCAATGTTCTGTCCCCGGCACGCCACAGCGTTGAACGCGTACTCTTCACGGGGACCAATGGCGAAGGAAACATTGCCCATCTGAACGGTGTCGCCGATCATTTCAGCGGGGTATGTCCCGCCCTTGCCGTCGAAGCTTCCGGCAGAGCCATACTTCCTGCTTTCACGACGGGTGTAGCCGTCTTCACGGTTGGTGTTATAACTGAACATATCGACATCGTATTTCAATGCAACCGGCCTTGTTGTTTCCGGGCTTGCCGCAGCACCCGGCATTTGCAACAGAACCGTTTTCAATTCCCAGGAGGTAAAATCCAGCTTCAGTTTGCCGTCTTGTGTGGCCGCTTGTTGGTTAAGCGGACGTTCGGCTCCGTCAAGCTCTTCAGCGGACTGAATTGGTAATGCGGCCGTGAGGGTCATTCCGGAGCACGGACGTCCGGTCAGCTCCTGCAGACGGACGACGATGCCTGATCCGTTTTCAGCCATTTTCACGGCCTGCACGTTCACCTGGGGATTATCAACGCTCAGCAGAGAGACGGCGCTTTCTTTTCCGCTGTTATGACGCGGCACGGCAAATGCCGCCGGACGCTGTTCAAAACGCTGCGCTTCCCAATGGGTTTCGCCGTCGCGCCAGTCGCCTTTGTGCCCGGCAATGGCATAGCGGAATTCGTGACGGCCCCAATCCTGCCAGCGCATCTCCTTGCAGCGGCCGTAGTCGATCGATTCGGTTTCACACTCCTCGGTCTCCGGAGAATGAATGAGCGTCAGACGCAACGTATTGTTGTTTGGCTTGTCGCTGCCGTATTTGGAGCCGGTCAGGATGGATACCCCGTAGGTGCCGGAGCTGTCCGTAAGGTCAATCCAAGCCTGATTCGGAACTTCATACTGTTTTTCGCAGGCATTGCCGCGCTGAATAGTTCCGAGTCCCATATTGTAGGTTGCTTCCGGATTGGATGAGGTCAGATGGAAGGCCGCCTTGAGCAGCGTGCCGCGACTCTTCCAATCGAAATGGTTCGCCACGTCAACACGGTTGCCGTCGGCTCCGGCAGAAAGCCGGATACGCTGCACGATCTTTGATCCTTCGTTTTCGCGCACCACTTCAATGGCAATGCGTATCGGCCCGTCTTCCACGACGCGGATCGAGACAGGGTTGGCCGCAACACTGCGGGCCGGTCTTTTCATGTCGTACCAGAGGATATGCCAGGCGGGTCTGCAGGCAGGAAAGTTGGTGATAAACTCGAGTTGTGCCGGTTTTTCGAACAGTTCTTTGCCAACCCGCTTGTCAAAAATGCCGGCAATGTCGCCGTTTCGATTGATCTTGACGCAATACCGGTTGTTTTCGAGCGTGCGATCGTCCGCATGGAGTTCGCTGTCCTTGACCTTTGGCGGAATGCCTTCGCGCAAGGCGTAAACAGCGGCACCGACAGGCGGCAGCTTGGCCTGAAAGAGGACTCGCCGTTTCCCATCCCATCCGGCGGTCATCTGAGTCGGCAGGGCCTGTCCCTGTGCATCAAACGCCGTGATCTCTTTTGCATTTTCCAATTCCGCAGGAATCAATGCCTCCACAACATCTTCACGTTCCGTGGAAAGAGGATTGTAGATGACCAGCGGAACGCCTTGAACATCCGTGTTGAGGGAGCGGGCCAGTGCACCGATGGCATCCGCATAGACCCCGGCAAACTGATTGAGGGCAATCAGCCCGTCATTCCACGCGTATTCATAGGCCTTCGGGATACAGGTTCCCGGCAGGGTGTCGTGAAACTGGTTGCGCAAGGCAAGGCCCCATGCATGGTTCAGTGCATTAGACGGATAGACGGCACCGGTCAAAAGGCTGGCCGAAACGGCGGCACGTTCGGCAGCATCCGCCAGCAGTTCGCTGTCGCGATTGATCTTTTTCATGTAGGCTTGCGAGGTCAGTCCTCCGGTGGAATGCTCGTACAGCAGCAGATCCCTGTTCCATACGGGGAATTTTTCCGCCTGTTCATCCGTGATGGCGCGAACCATCAGATCAGACGGGCCGGTGATCACCCTGATCGGGCCCTCTTCAGTATAGCATTTTTCGAGTGTTTCAAGAGAAACCCGCTGCGGCGCTCCCCCGCGGTCAACGTTGATTCTTTTATCGCCGCTGCCCATATAGTACAAATCGATCGGCAGACCGGATATACATCGGTTTGTTTCAAGACGCTGAAGTGTATTTGTATCTGTGCTATAGATGGTATCGTGAGTGTGACCATAGTTACTGCAATTGAGCGATGCGATCACCCATTCTCCGTCCGGGCCGACCCATCGTCCGAGATTAAACGGAATCCCGTTGGCCGAATAGATCATCAGTTTCTGGGTTGAAAAACCGCGGATTCCGCAATGGCTCAAAACCGACGGCAGAGAGTATGGAAATCCAAAGGAGTCCGGCAGCATGTATTCGAGGCTCTCCTTGCCGAATTCATTGTAGAAATAATTGCGGCCCGTCAGAATTTGGCGAATAACGGATTCTGTAGACGGCACAAGCACATCGTTTTCCACCCACGCGCTACCGCAGGGAAACCAGCGTCCGGCAGCGACCCATTCCCTCAGTTCCTCATACTGTTCCGGATGGTACTCTTTAATCATGGCGTAGTGACTGGCACTGGACCAGTTCAGGACGAAGTGAGGAAATTCCTCGAAGGCTTCAAAATTATCATCCAGAGTTCTTTTCAGGAACTCGCGAATCGTCTGCGGATAGGACCAGCGCCAAACGGCATCCAGATGGGTATAAGGCACGATGAACAGGGTCGGTTTGGTCAGGTCGATCGATGCGGGATCAATCGGCGCAACCGCAGGTTTTGCTGAGGCAGGCCGCTGTGCGGCGGATGAAACCAGCACGCCGGTGAGGATACAGGTTATGATCCCGATCCTGGCTTTATCTGTTTTTAGGAACATTGGGGTCAGTCCTTGAATTTTGATATTTTGGCCTTCAGCTCAAAAAGAATCCCGTCAACCGCCTCATCAACGGCCCGAATACTCCGCGAAACCGCCGCCGTATTCCCCATCTTTAAGGCATTGGAAACCCACTCGTTTTTTACACTGGTATTCTTACGAATCAACCACGCAACAACCTTTTTACGATCGTCATTCTTTTTGAGGTGCTCCAGATCGTCCGGCTTCAGCCCGACGGCTCTCAAACCGATATTTAAAAGTTCCTCAGCGGCCTGCTCATCATGCAGCAACACCGCACCCCCGCTATGAGAATCACGCCGGCACCCCTTTGCGGCCCGGTCAATTTCATCCCGCATCTGCGAACAGAACTCTTCAGATCCAAAGATCCAGCCCCGGCGGATGCTTTGCCAGGCCGCATCGGCCATCGACGGATTATCGCTATGTAAAATCTCTGTAACACGCTTCTGCATATAATCCCGGTAGCCTGTTCGGCCGGTCTCCGTATCATCGTAACCGCAACTCCTTAACCCCCGATCAACGACCAACCACTCGGGACGAACCGCAGGGTGCAAATACGCAATATAACTGCTCGGCTTATAATCGGAAAGCTGGCCGTCCTCTAAATCAAAACAACGCGCCCGCGCCGGGTTCAAATGGATATAACGTGCAACCGTGGCGAAATAATCCCCGCCGCCATCCACCAGCAACGCCTTATACCGTCCCTGAAACAGATGGCCCCACATCGTATGCCGGGCATTAAACCGCTGCGTATAGACCCCCTGAAACCAGCGCATCCCCTCAACCAGATTGGCCTCCGGGGTTTCAAGCAGGAGGTGGTAGTGGTTCCCCATCAAAACATACGCATGGACACGCCACCCGCAACGTGTACAGGTCTCTCCCAGCGTCTTAAGAAAGGTCTCCTGATCCGTCGTATCCTTGAAAATCGCCTCCTGCCGATCCCCACGGCACATCACGTGGTAAATCGCTCCGGGAAATTCCACTCGTAGGGATCTAGGCATGAGGAGATTTAAGCAGCAACTGCCCCGCAGGGCAATCAAAAAACATCAAAATTCAAGGACTGACCCCTTTTCGAATCGGGACGGCGAACGGCTCTTTGTCTTTCTGGAAGTCAACGGCATGGAGCCGACCAACAATCACGCTGAACAGGCTCTGCGACATCCAGTCATCTTCCGGAAAATCTGCTTTGGAAACCGGTCGCTTGAGGGGGCGCAACATCTCGCAGTCAACCTCTCGATTTTAGGAACAGCCAAACGACAGAATCAAGACCTCGTTGATCTGCTCAAAACCATCCTGCTCAAGGGAGTAGACACCCCCCTCGAAAAACTCTACCGCCCCGAAAATCTGCCGGTTCCCAACAGCTCGTAACCCCGCCCGGATTCCGCTAAACTGTTACAAAAACTCTACCGCCCCGAAAGTCTGCCGGTTACTAACAGTTCTTAACCCGCCCGGATTCCGCTAAACTGTTACTTTGTTACTTTCCATAGTCATGTCCTCGTATAGTACCCTTATCGATATAATTCATTGCAATTGCTGTATCATTAGCAACCCATTCACCATCAACAACCATATCCATACGCAATACCGCACTACTAGGTGTCGAAACGTACGCAGTATATTCTTTGCCGCCTTTTTTCATTTCAGTATCAGCCGTTAGAAGCGAATTATCACGGTCTGTCCCACTAAAATTATCCAAGCCCGCATCCGTGCATACAGGATCGCCGGTATACGTAATTTCTCCTGTGTTAGCGTCACGTATTGAATAATCAGTATGGTTATGGTAATCACCTACTAAAGTTGATCCCTCTGGCATCCTACTCTTTGCCTCAGAAAGGTCTACTCCATCCACTTGACCATCTGCATACGGAAGGGTAAACCCATATTGGTCGCCACTTTTATATATAACCGCTCCAAATTCCCGCCGTTTGCTCGACGGATCTTTGCCAACCAAGGCATCTGCCGCCATTGCTGCAAGGTCAGAACTTTTGAATCCGAATGTTATGTCATCTTTGGTATGAGCAACATCAGTAACAGGCTGTTTTGTATCCGCCGAAGCATCAGGAGGGGGTGAGGTCTGCTCAGATTTTGTGGCAGATGCAGGTTGCGCAACCTGCTCAGTCTGACCTGTCCCCTCCGAAGTGGTCTCCTGATTTTCCGGCGGCGGAGGTGGCGGCGGATCTGGCTGATCCTCTCCACTATGCCCGGTCGGGTCGTTGTATTTGATCGGGTTGTTATAGACATAGCTGTAGCGGTTGTAGGCCTGCGTGTCCGCCGGGTCGGGAATTATGGTGTCCGGGGAGATGAAGCGTCCGATAGCCTGGTCGTAGTAGCGGGCGCCGTAGTAGTAGAGCCCGATTTCACGGTCAAATTCCTGCCCGGTGTAGAGATAGTTGACGGAGGCACCGAGGTTGAGCTCGTTGCGCATTTCGCCGTAGGGGGTGTAGGTGATGTGCGAAACCACTTCGCCGACGCGGTCGGTGACGACACTGGCGGAGCCGAGGTGGTCGTCGTGATAGTACATCATGCGCTGCGGGCCGGCAGGCGGGTCTGGCCATTCAGTACGCTTCCCGACGCAGAATTCCATGATGATACGCGCATCGGTGGCGTTGGTGGCGCCGTCGTAGTTAACGTCGCCGTTAGCAAAAAACGGCACAGCATCCCAGCCGTTTTCGGGGTCGCGCTTGCCGTCGACGACCTGCTGAATGAACAGTGCGTCAACGATGTTGACCTCGCCGTCGCCGTTGACGTCACCGCGCTGGTATCCGGTTTGGGCATAGGTGGGAGAGACCAACATGCAGACCGCAAAGAAGGTGTAGAGAACCTTTTTGGCGAGAACTTGTCTGCCTCCGGCAGATCCGCCGAAGGCGGAAAACTCGAAACTCGAAAATCGAAACTCAGCCACGAAAGAACGCAGAGAAAGAGATTTCAACCGCGAATGAACGCGAATGAACGCGAATTGTATTTCGAAGAGCAAATCTTTTAAACTCGTAACTTGAAACTCGGAACTCGCAACTCGCAACTCAGAACTCGCAACTCCAAAACTCGTCATGCCTTCGGCAGATCCGCCGTGGCGGAAAACTCGCAACTCGCAACTCGCAACTCCCCCCCCATAGCCGACGATGCGTCTGACTTTGCGGCGGGGGGCGGCGCCGTAGCGCTCGCGGCTGGCGAAGAAAAAGAAGAGGGCCACAGTCAATACGCCAAGGGTGTTGACGATTGTTTTAAAGCGGCGAACATCGGGCAAGGCTTCGGCAACATAGCAGATCAGGTTGCCGTTACTGATTTGTCTGCGAGTCCAGCGAGATGAGCCGGGGTCTTTCCCGCCGGGCATCAATCCGCCGGCAGCCGCAGCGGCAAGCAGTTCTTCTGTACCGGAAGACGGCGCGGCGGCAAGATTCTGGCCGTTCGGAATCGGATTGAAGGTGGCGACGCGTTTGGTGTCGAAGAAGACATGACAGAGGGTTTCGTCGCCGTCGGTGCCGTGATGTTCTTCATAGCCGGGGCCGACATAGTAGGTGGTGTTGACCCGCTCGTCCGATTCGCCGAGGTTGACGGTTACTTTTTTGCTGAGGCGCTGTCCGCCGTCAAGATAGGTGAATTCGGCTTTGACCTTGATGTCGCTCATGAGCACCGTAACGAGACGGTTCTGCGCGTCGAAGGTGAGCACGCGCCCCATGGCATCGGTGATGTTTCCGTTGTCGTCATATGTGAAATTGTCGCTGCCGATGGAGGCAACGGCGTGGGGGCGGGACGTGTCGTAAACGTAGGTTTTGCCGTCGTCGTAGTCATCGTTTTTGGTGATGTTGCCAAGGATGTCGTAGTGGTAGGTTTTGGTCTTGGCTGGGAGCAGGTCAGACTCTTTGGCGTAGGTTACGGCTTTGAGGCGGTTGAGTTCGTCGTACTGGATGTTGTCGTAGGTGGACGAGCGCTTCCCGGTGTAGAGATTATCTTTGATGGCGGTCATCAGACCGCCTGCGTTGAAGGTGTAGCTGAGGTTCTGCAAAGCCCTGCCCTTTCCGGCGTGGCTGCTGCTGGTGCGCAGGCGGCGCGAGTTGGGATAGTAGGCGAACTGCGACTGCACCCCGTTGCCGTAGGAGACGCTTTCGACCTGACTGAGTTCGTTAAAGGAGTCCACCTTGTAGAGCGTTTTATTGTTTTCGCCGGTTCCATAAACGCTGGAGACCGATTCGAGATTGCCGACGGGGCCGTAGTTGTATTTCACGGCGGCCTGATTGCCGGGATAGGTGATCGTGTCGGGCCGGTCCAGTTCATCATAGGTGGTGGAGGTGATCCATGTCCGGGGGTCGGAACCGGTCAGCACCTGTTCGGTTTTCAGAACATTGCCGTGGGTGTCGTAGCTCATGCAGTTAACGATGCCGTTTTGCGTTGTCCGGTAGAGCTGCCCGGGATAGACGGTAAAGTCGGCATCATCACTGGAGTCGTATTCAAAGGTGACAGTGTCCTGGGGGGTCCCTAAATCATTATGGGCGTAAACCCGTTTTTCCTCCGGGCGGCCGTGAGCATCGTAGTCAAACTCAATCCGGTTGCCGACGGCATCGAGCTGGCTGGTCATGCGGCCGGCCTGGTCATAGCCGTAGATCCAGATTCCCATGTCTGGATCGATCATTTTGGTCTTGAGATCCAGACTGTCGAAGAAGAGCTGAATGCAGTTGTTTTTGGGATCCAAGGTATCGGTCAGCCGCTGGAGCCGGTCATAGACATAGGTTGTGCCGAGGGTCTGACCTTCGACATCCTCTTCGACCCGGATGGTCTGTTCCCAGGCGTTTTTGAAGATACGATGTTTAATTCCGAGCGCATCGGTAATCATAACGGCCCAGGGGTTGTCGTCCAGCCCGTACGCCGTAAGGATCGGCGCGGTGGGCGAACCGGCATCGCCCTGACGCGGGGTCATGGTTGTGACACGCCCCAGCGCGTCGTATTTGTAGGTGACCGCCGGATTGAAGGGGTTTTTGAAGGGGACAAATGCGCCGCCGTTTTCAAAGCGGGGCTCAAAGGCTTCGGCGATGCGGCCCTGTTCGTCGTAGATGGTGCTGTTTACACGGAAGATGTTGTTGCCCTTCTCCGATTCGGCGCGGGTCTGGATTTCGCGGCCGAGCCCGTCGGCATAGACATAGCTGTCGGCAATCAGAGTGGTGCCATTCGTCACGCCGGCGTACACTTTGGTATGGACATAGTTCGCCGAGGTGCCCTGCGCCCCGTTCACCCCGTTGAGGACGTATTCCTTTTCCTGAAGAAGCAGATCGTCCTTATAGCCCCGAACGGGCCGCAGGAACTCGTCATATTCGGTGGAAGCGGTCATTCCGGCCGGGTCGGTGGAACTGAAAAGCTGTCCGGAACGCGCATCGTAGTCGGTCAACGATGTCAGCTCGACCCCCGTTACCGGATCTTTCAGCGTGGTGGAAACCGGATACTGGTGATAGAAGTCGTCATACACAATAGTCGTCTTCAGCCCGGCGGCATCCTGACTGAGCGTCGGGTTTCCATACGCATCGTACTCCAGGACCTTCAGAGTGGTCACGAACCGGTCTTCGGTGTTCCACCAGACTTTGGTGCAGTCCAGCAGACCGTCGGCCCGATACTCGCTTTGCGTCTCTTTGAGGCGGCAACCCAGATTGTCTTTATTATCGGCAGAGCAGATCCGGGAGATCGAGGGTTTGTCCACACAGTACTGCAACTGCGGACAGGTGCTTATATACGGGAAGGTTTTATATTCGGTGAAGGTATAGGTTTCATCATTGCCGGTAGTTTCTGAATCGTATAAGCCGTTAGCCGGATTGCCCTTGACTTCGCCGTATTGTTTGACGGCCATCGGCAATCCAAGCGTATTGTCATTAAACGGAATGTTATTAAACGTATCGTCATAAACGGTCCGGGATGCAACCTCGCGGTGTGCGCCGGTGGCGGGGATGAATTTGAACTGCACATCGTCAGCCTTTTTGGCCCAGTAGCGGGGTTGATTATAGGGCGTGATATAAGAAGCCACATTCCATTTAGAGACGGTCGCGGAATAGAGCTTGCCGTCGGCCCCCCAGGTTTCTTCGCGATAGACCTGAGACCGCTTGGCTTCGGGGTCAGCCAGCTCGCCAGTGGCGTAATCCGCCAGCTCGCCGCTGGGATCATTTTCCGGGTCCACCCCGTTGCCCTGATGGAAATAGACCACCTTGGTGATGCCTTCGGAATCGGTGGTGGATCGTTTATGAAAGCCAAGGAACTCGTGCCGGCGGTTACCGGACGGATCATGAAAGTAACGTCCGCCCGCATAATTATAGCGCGAGGTGTAGGAGAGGCCCATGCCGTCGCTCAGGATATAGGTGTCCACCACGCGCGGAACCTGAGGCGAGTGGAAGTCCTCCGTCGCCCGGGCGGACGTATAGGTCGCACGGGCGCTCCCGCCCATGCCGTTCTGCGTGCAGGCCATCAGCTCGACACCGTCGCGGCCGCTGACCACCTCATTGCCCTGGAAGCCGCTGATGTCTGCCCTGCAGGCCGAAATAAATTCGGGAATGCCGTCGCCGGTAATGTCTGTTATCACCAGCCCCGACGAGCCGAAGGCGTAGCCCATATAGGGGGAAAAGTAATTCTCGCAGGAGGTGTCCTTAATGCGGACATGCGCCGTTCCGATGATCGGAACGGCCATATCATCGGGCGGGAGAAACGCATCATCCTTTTTCCAGCCGGCACCGGTATTCAGCCACACCTCATGTTTCTCTTCCGCCTGCCCGTACGGATCAGAGTATCCCCAGAAGTAAAAATCCGGGGGCGTGCAATCACATTTAGCATATTTGTTGCACCCATCATCATCCACATACTCATACCAACCTGTCCCGCCACATTTCTCACATTCCTCACCAGGCAAACTGGCAATAATGCCAGTCAGATAATTGTGCTGATTGGCGAGAAAGGGTAAGTCATAGCGGTGGGAAACATAGATATCGGTCATGCCGTCGCCGTTGAGATCGACCAGCCGCATTCCGAACGGCAGCGAATCGGTTTGCAATGAGGTAGGATTCGGGC
The DNA here is from genome assembly GCA_025457785.1 of Pontiellaceae bacterium. GTDB lineage: Bacteria > Verrucomicrobiota > Kiritimatiellia > Kiritimatiellales > Tichowtungiaceae > Tichowtungia. Next base: position 10,581 of record JALOTS010000035.1, read on the forward strand.
TGAACCCCGGGGTGGTGAAGGTATAGGGAAGCGCCCAGAATTCCGTATAATCCTCCCAGCCGGAACCGTTATTCAGCCAGACTTTTATGTTTTCTTTTCCGCCTGAGATAGCAACCCCGTCATAGGCTGCTTCAAATCCGTTTGCGTGCCCGCTGGCGAAAATCAGGTCGGACAAGCCGTCGCCGTTCAGATCGGCAAACTGCAAGCCGCCGTCATCGGGAATAGTCCAGGAGTCGTTTGCTAAATCGGCCAGCAGCCGGTATCCGTTGGGAAGCTTCCATGCCGCAGCCCCTGCATCAATCCACCCGTTGCCGGTATTGAGATAAATATGCACGCCGGTCGGTACACTCGGAGTAAAATTTCCCTCTACAGCATAAACGATATCGGGCAGACTGTCCCCGTTGAGATCCGGGAACTGCACGTTCAAACCGATGTGCGCCTTCGGCCAGTCTAACGGGTTGCAGGGATAAGATCCTGACTTGCTGATGATGCAGGAGGGATCAACAACCGCCTCCAGCGCCAGTCCGGCGGGAAGGTTCCACTGGGGAGCTGGCGCCCATCCGCTTCCGCTGTTAGTGTAGGCCGTCTTCCCGAGAATATCGGCACGCCCGTCACCGTTCAAATCCATCACCGTGTACTCCGAAGGCTCATCCGTTCCGGAAGACAGAAAAACCGGACCGGAAACCGGATCAACAGGGAGAGCAAAGCGCATGTCTTTCACCCAGCCCGAACCCGTATTCAAATAGGCCACATTCAACAAGGAACGGCCGTTTGAACAAAGAATATCCTGAAATCCGTCGCCGTTCAGATCGGCAAAACGCGTACCGGCATCGGCGGGCGGATGGTCTCCGAGCTCATCACCGGGTTTGTCAGGATCGAACCACGAATCCGACAGCCAGACCGGCAGTTCATAATTCGGGCGCTTCTGGAACACCTCCTCATCTTTTTGCATCCCGCTGTAAGTAAATACGACCGGCGGAAGGAATGTTATGCCGTCTGTTCCAAAGCGGGTAATCGACTCGATACGCAGCCGCCCGGCCTCATCATGGCCGTATTGCGGAACCCAGGCCGCAACCAGTGCTCCGCTTGATTTCGCTTCAATCCGGGCGAGCCGCTTCGAGTGCATGACCTTGAAGCCGGCCGAATAATCCACTTTCACATCCTCACGGGCTTCCCAGAAAAATTTTACATCGTGCTTTCCCTCTGGCGTGTTATCACAGTCATAATAGCCGGCATACTTGTTCGTCTCCAGATAAACGGTCCGTTCATCCGCTTCGCGAAGGTACTAATAGCGTATGTCATTCCCTTGAGTATCGCGCTTTTCGG
>JALOTS010000294.1 GCA_025457785.1 Pontiellaceae bacterium
GACTGCGCTTCGCCGATAATCGGCGAATAATGTTCGATCCAGATCTCCTTTGCGAGGTCCGCTACGGTCTGAATCCGTTGTTGTGTTTTTACTTCTTTTAACATGGGGCCGCGTAGGATAGTGGCTCGTTGCGTTGTGTCAAGCAGGGAACATGGTTTATTTTACGTTCTGTCCGATACCGTATCCGGCGGTTAGGGTCGTCTTGGAATTCTGTGGCGAAACGGAGAGTTGAATTTGAGGGCGCAGTCGATCATGCTGTCGGTCCGGGTTACTGGAGGGGCAGGATACTGTAATGTTCCAATGATTGAAAAAACAGCAACAGACAAAAAACAAAGCGGGTTAGAAAGTTGCGTCCGGGCGCGGAAGAGTGACCTTGGCACTCAGTGCGTTTGAGAATAAGGAGAAAATGACGGTGACGAAAAATACAGGTGATAAACGGGTGATCGGGGTGATTCCGGCACGCTGGGCATCGACCCGGCTTCCGGGAAAACCGCTGGTGATGATTGCGGGCAAACCGATGATTCAGCGCGTGGCGGAGCAGGTGGTTCAGGCTGAGTCGCTGGATACGGTTCTGGTTGCGACCGATGATCAGCGCATTGCTGATGCGGTGGATTCGTTTCAGATTCCGGGGGTAAAAGCGGTGATGACGCGGGCGGATCATCCGTCGGGTACCGACCGCATTGCCGAAGCCGTTGCCAACGAACCGTGCGATGTACTGATTAATATCCAAGGCGACGAACCGCTGATGGAGCCGGATCTGATCAACCGGCTGGCCGCAGTGATGGCGGACGGCAACTGGGATATGGCGACCGCCGCCGCGCCGATTAAAAATGAGGCCGACTTGAAAAATCCGGCGGTGGTGAAGGCGGTTTTCGGGCGCGACGGACAGGCGCTTTATTTTTCACGGTCTGTCATTCCTCATGTTCGCGATGCGGGTACGGATGCTGCCGGAGCGCACTGGCGGCATATCGGCATTTATGCTTACCGGCGCAATTATCTGCTCAGGCTGGTGGCGGAACCGCCGTGCCAACTGGAAAATCTCGAAAAGCTGGAACAGTTGCGTGCGCTGTATATCGGCTGCCGAATGAATGTTCTGCCGGTGGATGATATCGGAACCGGGGTTGACACGCCGGAGGATATTCTGAAGGTCGAAGCCATTTTGAACGGCAGAAAATTCCGGTGATTTGCACAGGTAGAATTTACGGTGATTTTTACAACGATAAAGGGTTTTGGACATTAAAATGACGAAAAGCCAGCCATCAGCGTTCGGTCGATTTATGCGCAAAATTGTTCTTACGATTATCGCATTAACGGTTTACGCCTGCGCCGTGTTTTTCTGGATGCAATACGAGATCAACCGGCTGTGCGATCAGTTGCGTGACGTGGAGAAAACCTCGTCGTTTACCTCAAAGGTGCCGTTAAAGTACAGTGAGTTTTTCCTGCTGAGAACAGCAAGTGAACGGGTCAGCCCGCGTTATGAGTATGCGTTGAGTATCCTGGGCGCGATCCGGTCAGAACGCGGACGGGTATTGATGGAGGAGTATTTAAATTCGCATCTGTGGCGCGAACGCTATGCCGCGATATCCGGTCTGGCCTATTATCAGGACGATCGAATGCTCGAAACATATCTGCAACAGCTTCTGATCGAAAAGCATCCGTCCGTCATCCAAAACCTTTTTATATCAATCATGAAGAGCCGGAACCGGATTACCCCTGCGTATCTGGAATCGGTGGAAGCTGCCGCCAGCGGAAACGAATCCCGGTATTATCTGCAACGGGTAAAGGATCTGATCAAATCGGATTTCCAGACGCGAAAATTTGATGAAACGCAGTTTGATGCGCCCGCTTTGGAGCGGATCAGGTTTTTTGACAGTGTCTGGAACGATGAAAAAGGGGCTTCCGGAAAGGTTCCGGCCAGCGGGGCGCTTCGGTTGGAGGCCTGGAGCGTACAGTAAATCAGTGCGGTTGATTTTCAGATTGATTGTCGTACGTAAAAACGTACGCTATGGGCAGAGGTGAAAATATGACAATAATGACAGCGACAGAGGCCCGGAAAAATTTATATGCGCTGGTGGATGAGGTTTCTGTTTCGCATGAGCCGGTTCAGATTGCGGGCCGGCGCAATTCGGCGGTGCTGATTTCGGAAGAGGACTGGCATTCTGTTCAGGAAACGCTTTATCTGGTTAACGTTCCGGGTATGAGGGAATCCATCGCGGAAGGGCTTAAGACACCGGTTGAAGAATGCGTTGCGGAGCCGGGCTGGTGAACTGGAGACTGGGTTATACCCATCAGGCGCAAAAGGATGCCAAAAAGCTGGCGGAGTCGGGCCTGCAGTCGAAAGCTCAGGTTTTGCTGGCTGTACTGGCTGAAAATCCGTGGCAGAATCTGCCGCCGTACGAAAAGCTGCGCGGCGATCTTGCCGGCGCCTGTTCCCGCCGTATCAATATTCAGCACCGGTTGGTTTATCAGGTGCTCGACGAAATCAAGACTGTCAAGGTGATCCGGATGCGGATACATTATGAGTGATAAAACCGCTGAATAGGATTTCTTTTTGTGCGGGAAATATGAAACAACTACAGCGTGTTTTTTAAGGAGATCTGTGATGACGAAGGTTGTAAATGTGAACGGGGTGAAGTTTGGCGGAAACAATCCGCTGGCGCTGATTGCCGGACCGTGCGTGATTGAAAGCCGCGATCTATGCATGGATCTGGCGAAACGGCTGTGCGCAATGGCGAAGCGGATGAATGTTCCGTTCGTCTTCAAGGCTTCGTATGACAAGGCCAACCGGACATCCATTCATTCGTTTCGCGGGCCGGGGATTGCCAAGGGGCTCGAAATTCTGGCGGAGATTAAGGCGAAATACAATGTGCCGATCTTGACCGATGTTCACAGCGAGCAGGAAATTTATCTGGCGGCTCCAGTGGTGGATATCATCCAGATTCCGGCGTTTCTCTGCCGGCAGACCGACATCGTGGTGGCGGCGGGCGAGAGCGGTAAGACAGTGAATGTGAAAAAAGGCCAGTTCCTTGCGCCGTGGGATATGAAGAACGTGGTTAAAAAAATCGAGGAAACCGGCAACACGAAGATTATGCTGACCGAGCGCGGCGTTTCATTCGGCTACAATACGCTGGTGGCGGATATGCGCAGCCTGCTGATCATGAGAGAGTTGGGTTATCCAGTGATCTTTGACTGCACGCACAGCGTTCAATCGCCGGGCGGAGCGGGTGAGTCATCGGGCGGCGACGGAAAATACGCGCCGTATCTGGCGAAAGCGGCCGTGGCTGTCGGTGTGGACGGGATCTTTCTGGAAACGAATGTTGATCCGTCGAAAGCGTTATCGGATAAGGCGAATGCGATGCCGTTTGCCGATGTTCCCAGGCTTTGGGATGTGCGCGCGCGCCGGCAATTGGCCGAAATGCGAGGTCACTCCAGGCTCGTCTGGGGCGAGGCCTTATCGCCGGATGGCCGGCGACTGGTGACCGGCGG
>JALOTS010000295.1 GCA_025457785.1 Pontiellaceae bacterium
CACAATCAGATCGAAGTTCTTCTATCAACATCTGTCTGTGTTGTTTTTGCAGTTATACTAATGGCATTGATTTCAGCGATTGTTGGTAAGTGGCCATCTATACATAATTCTGCGATATTTCAGGTGATAATCATATTTGCCGATATTTGCATTTTAACCAGTTTGGGCGTGATGGTTAGCTTGGGTTTGATGTGGAGATAAAAACTTCGGAAGCTGTGCAATCCGCAGTTTTGCCTTTGCGTTTCCTGCGCTCTTTTGCGGCTAAAATCTCCCATCATTGCCGCTGCGCTTCTTTTGAACCACTTCGTTATTTTTCTCCGAAAAATTATCTATCGCTACGCTTTCGGGAAATACAAAAAGCACTTTCGGAATACCTCAGGTCTGTCCTCAACCATCCTGTCAAACTCTCCCTTATCGTTTTCAGGCAAACCGGTACGCCGCCGTACGCTTGTCCCCCTCGCGCAGAAGAAGACCGTCAGCCACTGCCGCCGCCAAATCGCGGCTGGCCGTCGGTGCCGAAATCGTTTTGAACAACTGCAGGTAGTCCTTGCGCGAAAACCCATCACCCAGCGACTGTTTTGCCGCAGCAATCCGGTCAACATAGCCGCCCGAACCGGTTGCGCTGTTTTTCCAGAGATTGGAAAGCGAACGGCGGATCTGCTCCAGCATAAATCCGACAAACCCGTCCGCCCTGCCGCATTCCTGCGCCGCCCGGATATGCCGGTAATATTCATCCCGCTGCTCAAACACCATCGACTCCACATCGAGAAATTCAAAAACCGGATGCGACTCCATCAGCAGGCGCGTCTGCCAGAGCCGGGCGGCACGCCCGTTCCCGTCAAAAAACGGATGAATGTTGACGCACTCGAAGTGGAACCGGATCGACTTAATCAGTATCAGCTCTTCGTCCGTTTTGAGATATTCAAACAGCGCCCGCATGGACGGCTCAACGGTTTCCCAGGCAGGCATAGCGCGGGTTTCGGTCTCCGTGATGTAAACCTCAACCGGACCGTTACGGAAGCGTCCCGGTGCAAGGTCAAGGCCGTTGCCCATCAGCCGTTTATGCGCCGTCAGAAACGAGTCGACCGAAAACGGATCAAACTCCGGCAACGCGGCATAGGCCTCCAGCGCATTGCGGATTTCAAGCTGCTCCTTTTGAGACAAAGAAACTGTTTCGCCGCGGGCAACGGCTTCGACCTGTTCTACGGAACAGCGATTTCCTTCTATGCCGGTTGACCCGCGCACTGACCGCGCCCGGTTTTTGGCACGCAGTTTCGGCACCGGACGGGAAAGATTCAGTCCCTCCAGCCTGCCGATCAACCGTTGAACTTCGGCAAATGTCCGCAAACATTCCGGCGAAAGATCAAAATCTGTCAGATTCCAGCTCACGCAAAGATAGTATCATTTGATACTATCTCGTCAACATAGAATCATAGGAGTCTATTAAATGAGGGGCCAAGCACAACGAATGAAGGACGCAACGAATGAGGGATAAGAGATTTACGTCGAAAACGACTTGGGTTTTTAATTCCACCGTTTCTGAAAGGTCCCTCGCCACATGAATACCCGCAAGAGGTCATTCGCTGCGTCCTTCATTCGTTGTAACGGTAAAAAGCCGGACCCACGGCTTCGCCAAGTTCCGGCTATACCTTTTCATGTTCCGGAGGTTGAATTAAATGGTTTTGCCCTTAATGATTTGAACCACTTCGTTATTTCCCTTGGAAATTATCCGTCGCTTCGCTCGGGGCCAAAATTTCTGCGAGAAAAGGGATGGTTGCGGCGGCGCAACTTACATAATCTGGTTGTAATACTCAGTGATGTTATGCACCGACGTAATAAAAAGCTTCGTCAAGAACCAACTGATGACGAGAACGATCACCGAAGAAACCGTTTTTACAATCCAACTCGTGCGCGGACGGAACCAGATTAAGGGCAGAGCGAACGGTCCGACGCAACACAGTGCCGTGATAATAAAAGGTGTTCGGAAATAGACGGGGAGCTTTTCTTTCTTCTGAGTAAGCTGAACCCGGTTCGCATCATTCAAAAACTCCCCGCAATGCCTGCACTTGATGGCGGCATCCTGAATCTCTTCGGCGCAAAACGGACATTTTTTCATAAAACTCCTTGGAACGGACGGAAGTATAACAGACCGTTCTGCCGGGTACAAGCGACCCGAATTTATCTAAACAATGCGGATGGATCCGGACAGTTCTCTGCTGTTCGCAAAAATTGATTCGCCGCAGGCTTCATTCGTTGTTCAATCTGTTCTTTTTTCCCCTGTTCGCTGCTTCTAAAAACTTTGACTTAAAGGTTTCCGTGCGGCGGAAAAAAACGCAGAGTTTCCGGAAATAAACGAACCAAAATCCGGAGAACCTATGAACACTGGAAAAATCTCTTTGCGACTGCTGGCGGTTCTGTGCATGACCCCGGCGGCGGATCTGCTTCAGGCGGAGGAGCGTCCGAATGTGCTTATGATTGCCGTGGATGACATGAACGACTGGATCGGCCCGATGGGCAATCCGTATGTCAAAACGCCGAATCTGGACCGTCTGGCAAAGCGCGGAATCACATTTCGGAATGCGCATACGGTCGGGATTTTCTGTGCCCCGTCACGCGCATCCATTTTTACCGGACGGCTGCCTTCGACAACCGGATGTTATGAAGAAACCCCGACAATCTACCAGTGTCCGGACTTTCGTCCTTTGCAGTCGGCGTTCCGTGAAAGCGGTTACGAAACCTTCGGCACAGGCAAGCTGTATCATCACACGGCGGGGTTTTTAGATTTGCGGGGATGGAGCGAATATCATATGCAGACCGAAGCTCAAAAGCTGACCGGATGGGGACAAAACAGCTGGGAGTTTGAAGGCGCACCGCTGCCGGTTCCCTATCCGCACAGTCTGTTCAATAAAGATAAACCCCCGGAAAAAATGGCCGGGCAGTTTATGGAGTCGGCTCCGCTTCCGGACGAGCAGGAGGATTTAATGGCCGATACGATTCGTGCGAAATGGGCCGTCGAGGTTTTGGGCCGTCAGCACGACAGCCCGTTTTTTCTGGCGGTCGGCTTTTATGCGCCGCACTTCCCGAATTATGCCCCGAAGAAATATTTTGATTTGTATGATCCTGCAACCATGTGGCGGCCGGAAATTAAGGAAGATGATTTAGATGACATCCCGCCCGTCATGCGGAAGCCCATGATGGGCCGGCAGAAGAATATTCATAACAGGCTGATTGAGCTGGGCATTCTGGATGAGGCCACCCTTGCGTATATGGCGTGCATCAGCTATGCCGATGCCATGATCGGGCGGCTGCTGGATGCGCTGGACGCAAGCCCGTATCGCGATAATACGGTGATCGTGCTCTGGAGTGATAACGGCTACCACCTCGGCGAAAAAGGAAACTGGGGTAAACACACCCTGTGGCAGCGCACCACGAATATTCCGTTTATATGGGCCGGGCCGG
>JALOTS010000036.1 GCA_025457785.1 Pontiellaceae bacterium
TTATCTTTTTCATCGCATCCTCCTAATGCAGCGGAGCCGAAACCAAAGTCTGAGTGCGGAAGGATGACCTGCCGAGCCTCATCGACACGGCCTCTGCCGAGCTGCCTTGTTATTGGTTATTTGTTATCCGATATTGGCTGACACTCCTGTACGCATTCTTTCCCTGATTAACCCCCTGCTTCCCGGGCACTGGAGGAACTATGCCCCTTTTCCCCGGATATTGGAATTTTTTTCAGAACTTCTTTTACAAATCGACTGGAGCATTTGAATTTACACGCCGCCTTGGATTTTTTATGGTTCGCCCTGTCATCTCAAAAGGAAAATTTTTATGAAGTATAAACGCATTCTTCTTAAGCTCAGCGGCGAAGCGCTTCAGAACAGAGAAAAAGGACTCAGTATCGACCCCGCAATTCTCAGCACCATCGGGCGGCAGTTTAAGGAACTCATCGCCGCAGGGGCGGAGATCGCGGTGGTGGTCGGCGGTGGAAATATCTTCCGCGGGCTGGCCGGCGAAGCGGGCGGAACCGACCGGACCACCGGTGACTCCATGGGCATGCTGGCTACCGTCATCAACGCTCTCGCCCTGCAATCCGCTCTTGAAAACGTCGGTATTCAGACGCGCGTGATGACTGCCATCAGCATGCCCGCCTTCGCCGAGCCGTTCATCCGCCGCAAAGCGATGCGCCATCTCGAAAAAGGCCGCGTCGTGATTTTCGGCGCGGGCACCGGCAACCCTTATTTCACCACTGACAGCGCCGCCGCGCTTCGCGCCTCGGAAATCGGCGCCGATGTGCTGATGAAGGCCACCAAGGTGGACGGCATTTACACCGCCGACCCGGTCAAAGACAAAACCGCCACCCGCTTCGATAAAATCTCCTACGGCGATGCGCTGAGCAGGCAGCTTAAGATCATGGATGCCGCCGCTTTTTCGCTTTGTATGGAAAATAATATTCCGATTGTCGTGTTCAATTTTTTCAAGGAGGGTGAAATGCTGCGGGTGTTCCGCGGTGAAAATGCCGGAACCCTCGTTGAACACTGAAAAAACCAAATGAGTAAATTTCGATCGGTCTGGCAGGATATTCGAGAGTGTTTTGTCCGGGCGGACGCAGGCTGGAGAAAAGGGATTCTGAGAGAATACGTAAAGGAGGGCATTATGGAATCAAGCATTGAAGTATTAATGGCCGCAGAAGAAAAAATGGACAAATGTGTCGAGTTTCTTCATCACGATCTGAGCGGACTGCGCACCGGCAAGGCCAGCCCGAGTCTGGTTGAAAATATTACTGTTGAATATTATGGCACCGCCGCCCGCCTGCGCGATATCGCCAACATTTCAACGCCGGAACCGCGCCTGCTGGTGGTCAGCCCGTTTGATCCGTCGTCGCTCGGCGCGATTGAAAAAGCGATCGGCGCCGCCAACATCGGCATCACGCCGTTGAGTGACGGACGGCTGATCCGCGTTCCGATTCCGGAACTGAGTGAACAGCGCCGGAAAGATCTGGCGAAGGTGGCCTCCCGCGCCACCGAGGAACAGCGCGTCGCCGTCCGCAACGTTCGCCGCGATGCCAACGAATTGCTCAAGACCCTCGAGAAAAGCGGGAAGATTACCGAAGATGACCTTGCTCAAAGTCTCGAAGAAGTTCAAAAGCTGACCGACGCTCACATCAAAAAAATGGACGGCATGCTTGCGGCCAAAGAAAAAGAAGTGCTGGTGGTATAGGTAAGGGCAGGATACATCCTGCCCCGTAATTATGAAAAAAATCCTCATAGGAATCAGCGGCGGCATCGCGGCGTACAAGGCGGTGAGTGTCGTCAGTGCACTCAAGCAGGCCGGACATGACGTACAGGTGGCGATGACGCCCGCCGCCTGCCGGTTTGTTGCGCCGCTCACCTTTGCCGCGCTGTCGCAAAAAGAGGTGCGCACAGAGCTTTTTCCGGCGCATCCGGCATCTGATAAAGGGCAGCTCTACCCGCACCTCTATCCCGCTACCGAAACCGACCTCTTTGCCGTCCTGCCCGCCACCGCCGACATCATTGCCAAACTGGCTCACGGCTTCGGCGACGACATTGTTTCGGCCAGCGCACTTTCGCTCAGCAAAACCTGCGTCAAACTCTTCTGTCCCGCCATGAATACGCAGATGTGGGAAAACCCCGTCGTACAGGAAAACGTCCAAACCCTGGAAAAACGCGGCTGGAAACGGGTCGGCCCTGAAAGCGGCCTGATGGCCTGCGGCTCCGACGGCGCCGGACGCATGAGCGAACCCGCAGCCATTCTTGAAGCGATCAATCAGATACCGGTATGAAAAACATCCTTATTCTTTCCGGGCCGACACACGAGTATCTTGACCCGGTCCGGTTTATCGGCAACGCCAGTTCCGGCAAGATGGGCAAGGCGCTCGCCGAAGAAGCGCTCAGCCGCGGCTTGGGAATCGAATTGATCTCCGGCCCCGTTCCGGACGGCAATTTGCCGAAAAACGTTTCGATCACCCGTGTGACTTCCGCTGAAGAGATGCTGACCGCCGCGCAGGAAAAAATCGCGGAAGCGGATATTATTATTTTCGCCGCGGCGGTCGCCGACTTTCAGCCCCTGGAAAAATCGGATGAAAAACTTTCAAAGGATGGAGACCATATCGCGATTGATCTGAAGCCGACGCCTGACATCGCCGCTACGCTTTGCGCGAATAAACGAGCAGATCAAATCGCCATCGGATTCGCCCTTCAGACGCACGATGGCGAAGCAAAAGCCCGCGAAAAACGGATTTCCAAAAATCTCGATGGAATTGTTTTAAACACTCCCGCCACCCTCGGCGCGGATACCGGGCGTTTCACCTGGATTGATTTTCAAGGTTCGGAAGATTGGGGATTGCTTGATAAGGCGGAGTGCGCCGGACGGATTATTGCAAAAGTCCTTTATCGGGCTGTCTGATTTATTGTTCCGGCCAGCATGCCGCATGCGGCGTGAATATCCCTGCCGCCGCTGTAACGGCGGGCGACCGGCGCGGCCAAATGAAGTCTCAACGCATCGCGAAAAGCGGACAGCTCTTCCGTCGACGGCGGGCGGTATTGCCCGGACGGATCATTTACATCAATAAGATCCAGCTTGACCGGAAGTCCGCGCGTCAACTCGGCCAACTGCCGGGCATCCTGTTCGCCGGTATTGATGCCGGACATCATGATCCACGCCAGTGTGATTCGTTCGCCGGTAACCTGAGAGCGTTCGCGCAAGGCCTCCATCAGTTCGTCGATCGAACAGATGGTTTCAACCGGCAGCAATTCACGGCGGCGCTGCGGGTCAGCGGAGGTCAACGAGACCACCAGTCTGAACGGCTGCCGTTCTGCGGTGAAGCGCCGGATGCCGGAAACAATTCCGACGGTGGACAGCGTGATGGCTTTGCCGGAAATCGCCGCGCCGCAGGGCTCAGATAAAATGCGGGCCGCCCGGATAACGGCGTCGTAATTGAGCAGGGGCTCGCCCATCCCCATAAACACCACTCCGCGAACCGGGTGCGCTGAATCATCCCGGATTTTAATAACCTGATTGACGATTTCCCAGGCGGCCAGGTTGCGTTTAAAGCCCATCCGCCCCGTGAAACAGAACGAACAGCCCATCGCGCAGCCGATCTGGGAACTGACGCAGACAATATATTTCGGATCGTCCGGATGGTGCAGAAGCGGAATACGAACGGCTTCGAACAGATCCGGGCCGTCGCCTTGAAAAAGGTATTTCACAAAGCCGTCCTGCGGCGAAACCGCTTTGTCCATCAGAGTCAAATCGGGAATTTCAACCGCATCACGAACGGTCCTCAGCGTTTTTGCAGGAAGACCCTCCTGCGCTTCCGGGAGTTTTCCCGTGCGAAGAACGGAGGCCTGAATCTGACGGGCCTGCCGGGGAGTCAGGGACAGCGGCGCCAGTGCCTGATGCAATTCTTCAGCGGTTTGATTTTTTAAACGAATGAGCATGTTTTTAGAGCTTACCATTCTTTCGAACGGGAAGAGTACTGGTTGGTTTCAGTTCATCGCGCAGCACCCGTCCCGCCTGACCGGCAAGCCACAGGTAATGATCACTGGGAAGTCCTTCATACGTGACGAATTTTCCGCCGTTGCCGGTCGGCGGTTCGTTGGTGCATTTGAAGATCGCGGTGCCTTCATCCACTTCGTCAAACATGGCCACGTAAAGCATATCGCAGCCGGCCTTTTTCGCGGCGACGATCTGTGCCCAAAGAAACTTTCCTTTCAGCCGCGGTGTTTCATTGAGCGGATCGCCTTTCATGTTGTACCAACTGAATCCGGGAAACACGACGGGCAGGTAGTCGAGATTATTCTTGCCCGTCCAGACCATGTCAGGTTTCCAATAGGCATCGGCATGGGGTTGCACCTCGCTCAAGTTTTTCATACGCCCGACACTCCACGGACTCAGCACGTCGGCCATTTTCAGCAAGTCATGCAGTTCCGGATCCTGAACGGCATCGTTGATCTGTGTTCTCCAGCCGGTTGGAATTCCCAGCATCACGCTGCATTTGTCATCTTTCAGAAACTGGATCAGTTGTCTGCATACGTCAAGTGACGGGCGGTCTTTTTCGCGGTCCTTGAACCCGACTCCCCAGACGGCGACCAGCGGTTTGCGGTTGTGGTGCTGGTAAGCCGGATCTTCGGTAATATGCATTTTGTCGCGCAGCATGCGCCAGTCGTTTGATACCACCGTGAGGATGTCCTCCTCCGGAGTTCCGGAGAGGTCATACATGACGGCATAGGCTCTTCCGGTCAGGTTGGCGGACTCCCGCGCATTGGCCAGTAGGACGTTCTTATGATGCTGATTGGTCGGATTATTTAAACCGTGTGTAAACCGCTGGATAAATGCGCTGTCAATGCCGTAGTCGCGCATCCATTCAAAATGCAGCTTCGCGGTTTTTTTGCTGAACGAGCTGAAAACCTTTGCGGGCTTTTTGTTTTTATAACGGAAGCCGGTTTCATAGAGATCGTTCTGATCGTATTCAGTCGTGTCGGGCCACAGATCGACGGTCACGTTATCGGGGTCAAAACGTTGATTCCGTCCCCAGTGTACCCATCCCAGGTTTGCGCCATCCCCTTCGCAATTGAACCACCCCTGATAACCGACGATTACTTTTCCGGTCATGGTGCGTGTGTCAACTCCCTTGACGGAGGGGCCGGTGTAGGGACAAAGCGGATCAGGCACCTCTTCTTTTTCAGCGACCTGTTCCAGTGAAACGGCATCAAAATAGCAGATGCCGGAAAAGGCTTCTGTAAAGCACCGGATGTATGCGGTATCCAGTGTGGTGTTGGTGAATGTTCCGGTGAAACGCTTCCACTCTCCCGCATCGTCCGTGCGGCAGACAAACTCGGCGGTTGAGTCAAAGTCATCCCAGGTGTCCACGATGGCGCTTCCGCTTGATCCGATGGCGAGTTTGATTGATGCGCTCAGCCGATAAACCGCGTTCCGTTTCAGGGTTACTTTCTGAACGACCGGCTGCGGACTTTCTTTACAATACAGTTTTAATGCGTAGGAACCGTCGGCGGCATCATTTTTCGACCGGGTATATTTTGAATCGGATACGAACCATCCTTCCGGGTAGGATTCGTTACCAAACCCCATGGTTTCAAACGAGCCGTTTCGAAGCAGGAGGTTTGTAGCGGCAGGCGGCGAGGCGGCGGGCGGTTGTCTTGGCGTTCGTTCGCCCGGCACACGGGCGGCCGGCTGATTTGTGGAATCCAGAGTGACCGGGGTCAGTTTTTCATCAAGTATTTCTCCGGTATATGTAACATTTCTGATGACGGGGAAATCCCTGTTCATCGTGACCAACGTAACGTGGTTGAATTTTCCGTTGGACGGAGTTCCCCCGCAAACCGTTCCGCTGGTGGCCAGTGTGATATAATCACGGTTGTGCCGGATTTGATGCGTGTAGCGGTGAACATGTCCGGCGATAACGGTGTACGGACGGTTGTCTTTCAACAGCTCGGCTTCCATCTCTTCCCACATACACTGCTCGTCCAGACCGGTTGAAAAATCCCCCCAGAAGGGACGGTGAAGGATCACAAATGTCCACTTGACCTGCCCGTTTCCATCCAATGTTTTTGCCAGCCAGTCGAGCTGCTTCTCATACTCGCCGTTGTCAAAGAACCGGCCTTTCGGCACATCGTTTTCCTTCGCGATGAATTCTGAATTCAAGATGATAAACAACACCTCTTTGTAAACAAACGAGTAATACTCCGGGCCGTAGCGCTCCTTCCATATTGCGCCATGCTCTTCCGTCCAGTAGTCATGATTTCCCGGCGCGTAGAAAAACGGCATCTGAAGCTGAGCATTTCTTTTATCAAAATCGTTCCATAACGCATGAATGGATGCTTTGTAGGCGGGAGTCGTCCGGTCAATTCCGACATCCCGGTTCCCTTCGATCAGATCGCCTGCCGAAAGGACAAATTCCGGGTTTAATTTATTCATCAGATCCAGCCCCTGCTGCCATACCTTAGGATTGCCCCCGCCGGTATGATCCCCCATGATACCGAACTGAAGAGCGCCGGAATTCGTTGAGGTAGTTAACCGGGCCAATGCTCTGGAATTGCCGGTTTCACCGGGCGCATTTCCCTGCGCAAACAGAAGGTGCCCGCCTGCAAAAAGAAGCAGGGAAATCAGGGATGGCTTGATTAACGGCTTTTTAACACCCGGTTTTTCAGAATAATTCATTTGGTTTCTCCATTGTAAATTCGCGCGATGCTATCAATAGAGCGCCTTGTGAGGAAACGAATTTTCCTGAAAAGGAGAAAGTTCCAATGGAGAGACGCATTCGCACAATCTGTTATTTCAGAAGCCGTTAAAAAACCAGATTGCAAAAGATCCCGCACCGGCTTACTTTTCCGGGAAGATGAAAGTAACTTTTTTTCTCTGGCGGGGTTCATCTGAACGCAACATCCAATGCCGGTTTTTCGGCACTCTGATCGGCTGGATTTTGGCCGCGTTGGCAATGGCCTTGGTTGCGGGCTCGGTCTGGTGTGTTTCTAACTATCTGCACAACGCCTACTTTCCCTATCAGGGGGAGGTCGTCGCCATCAGAACATCCTGGGCGGAATGGTTTATTTTTGAGTTTGTTGATGATGAGCATCTCACGATTCGAACATCCGAAGGAAAGACGATAGACCGGGTCGTTCCCACACAAATCCGTATCATGCAGAGCATTGGTGTTGGAGACCAGGTTGTGAAAGAAAAAGGATTTCGCAACCAAATCAGGCTGCGTGAAAAAAGAACCGTTCAATAAAAAAAAGCAGGACAGCGCTTCCGGTCTGTCTGCATTTGCTTTGCAGGGCGGGAACGGTCAAAGACCTTTCCTCCGCAACCACCTGTTTGATTTTTTCAAGGGGTTCCTATTCAAGTTGGTGCTGGTTTTTTTATTGCCACATCACTACGTTCGTTGCCGTCCTGCCTACAGCAGGCCAGCCTCTGCCTGCGGCGGTCGTTGGAGATTTTCCCGGCACAAATCTCTCTGTGGGCTTTGCGTTTTGCGTGGAAAATTTTTTTGGTTGCGGCACCGCTGCCTTGGTTTTTCCGCTTCGCTTTAACACGTCAGGTTCGTACACTGTCCGGCATGTCATCTTCCCCAAACACGTCAGCCTCCGGATTCTGCGCCGCCTGCGGAGTCGTTCATTCACTGGGCGAAGGAGACAGCCGGAAGTATGCGCTGGAACTGATGGCACAGCTTGAAACCACCCGGAATATCGGCGATGGATCCGATCCGTCCGCTTCGACCGATATCCTCTTCAGCGAAGCGCGCGGACACATGTTCGGCGTGCTGGAATGCGCGGACACAAACGGCAAAACGGTTGTCCTGAAAGCGTTTTCCGGTCAGTACAACGGCGAATGGCTGGTTGACGGCTGGGTTCCGCCGATTCTCGATGCGGCGGAATTTCACCGGCTTTCCGATCCGGTTGACCGGGAAATCAAACGGCTTAACCGGCTGATTGCCGGAAAGAAAGATCCGGAATTGATCCGCAAACGCAAAACGCTTTCTCAGCGGTTGATGAAGGATATTCACGCGCTCTGCACGCTGACCAATTTTCGCGGAGAAACCCGTCCGTTATCCGCTGTTTTTCAGGGCGGCATTCCGACCGGCGCGGGCGACTGCTGTGCGCCGAAGCTTCTAAACCACGCAGCTAAAAACGGACTGAAGCCGCTCGGTCTCAGCGAGTTTTACTGGGGACGCGAAAACCGTTCCGGCACCCGGCAGCATAAGCAGTTCTATTCCGCCTGCGCCGAAAAGTGCCGGCCGATTCTCGGCTTTATGCTTTGCGGAGCAGAAGAGCGGGATAATGGAACAGTGGAACAATGGCATACTGAAAAACCCAATACTCCTCCACTCCAATACTCCATGCCCATTGTCCACCATGACGATGGGATTGTTGTCGTCAACAAACCGTCCGGACTGCTGGCAGTACCGGGGAAAGGCGAAGAGAATCAGGATTGCGTGGTTTCCCGTATAAAAGCGCTTTATCCAGACTGCATTGAACAGCCCGCCGTTCACCGGCTTGATATGGATGCTTCCGGCCTGATGGTGCTCGCGCTGACAGCGGATGTGCATCGCGAACTGTCCCGCCAGTTTCATGACCGTGAAACCGGAAAACGCTATATCGCGCTTTTGGACGGCGAGCTGGAAAAAGAAAGCGGAACCATCGAACTGCCCTTCCGGCTGGATGTTGAAAACCGTCCGTTTCAGATTTATGATCCGGTACAGGGGAAAACGGGGATCACCCGCTGGAAAAAACTGTCGGTTGAAAACGGACGGACCCGCGTTGAATTCACCCCCGTCACCGGACGGACACATCAGCTCCGCCTCCACGCCGCCTCGGAACACGGACTTGGAATTCCAATCCTTGGAGACCGTCTTTACGGCTCAGGCACCGCACCCGGACAACTGAAGCTCCACGCCGTCCGCCTGAGTTTCATTCATCCGCGAACCGGCGAAAGAATGGAGTTCTTCTGTGAACCGCCGTTTTAAACCGCTTTTGATAAATCAATGTGCGGAAGAAAAAAGAAAGCTCGTGCAAAAGAAAAACGGGGACGTTCTTTGCAGGCCGCTTGTTTAAAAAACACTGAAAAACTCCGGCCGGTTCCATGCATAACCCAAACAGGTGTTTTCAGCACAGGCTCGAGGGTCTGTTGTGCCTTTATTTTTCAGGTTAGAACGGGATCTTCACTTCGCTTCCGGAATAAACACAGCTTTTTGCTTCCTGACCCGGGAAATGCAGGTTGAATCTGCGGCAAGTCAGCATACCGCGAAAAGTGCCTTTACGATCACAAATCGTCAGAGTCTGTTCCTGTTCATTCCAGAGCATCCGGATTTCGCTGTAGCATCCGGACTCATAGTTGTAATTGTCGAATTCATCTTCATATAAAACAAATTCGCCGTTTGCTCCGGGGTAAAGATGGATGTCCAAAACACTCCAGTCCTTTTCCGTCGAGTACTGAACTTTCGGGCCGCGCGGAATAATGCTTCCGGCCCTCACAAAGAGCGGCAGCACATCTTTCGGCGCCGCTTTAACCGTCTCCGTACCGCCTTCAAATTTTTCGAACGTCCAGAAGTCATACCAGGCCGAACCTTTCGGCAGATAAACCTTTTTTTCGGTCTGTCCAAATTCTGTAACCGGTGCGACCAGAATCGACCTGCCGAACAGATATTCATCATCCAAATCCCAAACGTTGGAATCCGCAGGAAAGTCCATCATCAGCGCCCGCATAAATGTTCCGGCGTTACAGGTAACATCCCAAGCTGTGGAATAAATGTAAGGCAGAAGAGAATAGCGCAAATTAATGTACTGCTCCTGAATATCAAACGGCCATTCCCCGCGCTCACCGAACTGGTAGATTTCTCTGGGCACAAATGTTCCATGCGAACGCATCACAGGGGTAAAGGCCCCGAACTGCATCCAGCGGACATACAGTTCCTGAAATTCAGGATTCTTTTCGCCGCCGTGCGTATAAAAGGGTTTCTTTTCGGATGCCAATTCCTGTTCCTGAACCGACGCTCCGGCTCCCGGTGTGCAGGTATTAAACCTCCCTGCAAAAAAACCTCCGATATCGGTATTCCAATACGGGGCGGCACATAATGAAAAGTTCAGCCCGGCGGAAATCTGTTTCCGAAGAACACTCCACTCACTTTGAACATCTCCGCTCCAGACAACCGAGCCGGTACGTTGCTGTCCGGCAAATCCGGATCGCGGCAGAAGCAACACCCTTTTTTCTGCTGTTGTTTTGCGCCAGTTTTTATAAACGCCCTCACAGGTCAGCAGAGGATAGACATTCTTGACCCGCTCAAAAGCGCCTGCATGCGTCATGACATCAAAATCTTGCGGTTCCGGGTTTTTATGAATCGGCTCCACTCCATCCAGCCACAGCGCATCAAATCCGAGAGAGAAAATTTCCTGATTTAATTTATCCCAATACATATCCCGGGCTTTGGGATTATAGGCATCGTATGAACGCGCCGGACAATTCATCGGCCATGTTTTGATGTCGATCAGCATGTTGTTGTTCGAATACGCCTGAAACAGTTCCGTGGAAACCCCGAAGGACGGCCAGACCGAAATCATAATTTTCGAATTCATCCGGTGTATCGTATCCGCCATCTTTTTCGGGTCGGGAAATCGGGACGGATCAAATCCCATTGAGTTCCAATTGTCGTTATTCCCCCAGTACTGCCAGTCCTGAATTACACAATCCAGCGGAACCTCCAGTTCGCGATACTTTTCAACAACGCCAATGATTTCCTCCTGCGTTTTGTATCGCTCGCGGCACTGGAAAAAGCCGAACCCCCACAACGGAATCATCGGAGCCTGCCCGGTAAGATTGCGCATCAGGCGAATTACTCCGTCCGCATTCCCTCCGTACAAAAAATAATAATCCGCACAATTTCCCAGTGACTGCATAGTCAGCCCGGACGAATTATCCGTAAATTCAGAAATCGAATATTGATCCCAGTAAATGCCGTATCCTTTTATGGATTGAATAAACGGAATGCATACTCTTGTGTTTTGCTGATCCAGTTCCAGTGTTTGATTCCGCTGGTTCATTTTTCCCCGCTGCTGCTGTCCAAGACCGTAAACCGCTTCAGCCGGATCCAGAATAAATGTCTGCGCAATGCGGTGATATGTTTTATACGGACTGAACCGGGCGCCGGCTTCCCTGACTAACGGAGTCCCGTCGGGCAAAGCATAATCAATTTGCCCGGTTTTCAAATCAACCGACATTCGGATGCGTTTTGTTGAAAGCGTCAAAAGCCCCTCATGCTCCGTTTTAGTCAACTCGACAGCTTCGGGATTCATTTGGACAACAAAACCAGGCTGATCGTTTTCCTTTCCGACCGGCTTTCTGCTTACCCGGACAATATCCTCCGCATAAAACCGGATGGAGACCGCCTCCGTTTCCGTCTTAAACGCAACCGGTTCAGCAGAAGAAAAAAACCGGCACGCCATCAAAAAAAGAAATATCAGGTATCTTTTTTTCATCAATCCTCCCTTTTCGAACAATATGAAAGAAAAGGAAATGGGGTCACATATTAATAGGTAAGAAAAGGGGTTCATCAAATTCATTGTTGCGACTTTTTACCTCAACAAACCCGTCCGCTCTATTCCTCCGAATTTTGAAGCTCGAAACTGTTTAATTAAACTCATTACAGAATATAATTCACAGAATTTGAACAGCATAACCTATTGCAAAACAATAAAAAACATAACAACAATGAATC
>JALOTS010000296.1 GCA_025457785.1 Pontiellaceae bacterium
ACCAACAATAAATTTCCCAACGGCTGGAGCCCCGTCACCTCGCTCAAAGACGACGCTTCCGTAAAATGGATCGGCATCTGGCGCAACATGAGCGGCGGCATGGGGGGAGTCAGCCCGGATCATACTATGACAAACCTCGCAGATCATTTAATGCCGAAAACGGTCTATCGGTGTTCCGGCCCGCAAAAAGCGGTGCAGGAGGAACCCGCTCTGATTGTCAAACCGGATCCGGCTTCATCTCTGGCGTTTTACGAAGAAATGATCGGCAACACGCTGGCGGGCGGGTTCGATTTTGTGAAGGTCGATTTTCAAACCTGTAATTTCTGGATGTATGCCGGAACCGGGAATGCCGTCCACAGCGCACACCGGAACAATCAGGTGCTGGAAGCCGTCTGCAAAACACGCGGAGTCCCCCTGCTCAACTGCATTTCGCAATGCAGCGTGAATGTGTTCAACACCCGCTACAGCGTGATCGCCCGCGCCAGCGTCGATATTAAGCTGGACCTGCCGGAAGAAAACATGAAGCGAACCATCCAGTCGTTCGCCAACAATATGTGGTGGGGCGATCTATTAACCGGAGACCTCGACATGTATCACACCGGCAATCAAACCACGGCACAATACCTGACCATTGCCCGCGCGGTTTCCGGCGGACCGGTTTATATTTCGGATCTCCCGAAAGAGTTCAATGCGGACCTGATCGGTCGCGTCATTTTCAATGACGGAAAAATTATCCGCGCACTCGCCCCGGCGGTTCCGCTGCCCGACTCGCTTTTTTCCGACGGCAAAAAAACCTGTTACCGCGTCATTGCTCCGACCCGCTGCAAAAGCTGCGCCATCGCCGCTTTCAATTTTTCAGATCAAGCTGAGCTGACCGGAACAATCAGTGAAAAAGACTACCCCTGCGCCGCCGCCAAAGAACAGCCGTTCGACGGCCTCTGGCCCATTCCCGCTGACGGATTGGTTGTGTTTGATCAGGAAGCGCAAACCGGCGCCCGGCTGAATGAGGACTACACCTATACCGTGAACCGGATGAACGGGAAACTGTTTACGCTGGCTCCTGTTCAGGAGGGCTGGGCCGTGATCGGACGCGCAGATAAAT
Organism: Pontiellaceae bacterium; assembly: GCA_025457785.1. Taxonomy (GTDB): domain Bacteria; phylum Verrucomicrobiota; class Kiritimatiellia; order Kiritimatiellales; family Tichowtungiaceae; genus Tichowtungia. Next base: position 1,103 of record JALOTS010000296.1, read on the forward strand.
ATCTTGGCGGCTGCACTTACACCATAAAAAGCTGTTCAAAAAATCAGCTCGAACTGACACTCGATGAATCCGGCCCGTTCATTATTTACCATGCAACCCAAAAACCGGAAACCTCCGAAGGAACGGTTGTCGAATTAGGGAACGATTTCTACCGCATCGACCTGCCGACCGGCAAAAACGGAAAAACCCTCACGCTTGGATTCTCCGGACGGAGAATCTAAACGGTTGTTAAAAAAACAAATTGATGCTACACAGGTGAAGATGACTCAGGGCCGGCTGTTAACAGGTGAACCATGAGGAAAGATTGTGTTGCAAATAAAAGGGGGTTGTCCGGTGTGGTTTTCTTGACAGCATCAACGGCGCAGTTGACGCAAAAAACCCCGGATACAGATGATAAACACTCCATGCCGACATGAAATCTGACTCCATATTCTTCCGGTGCGGACGGCGGCCATTTATTCTGGCCGGACTGACCGCCGTCACGGGCGTTTGCCTGTCCGTTTACATTCAGGCCCACATCGCGCAAACGGAAGCGGCGACGGCGCAACTCACCGCGGAAACCCTGCGCCTGAACACCGGACAGGAGTTGACGCTGTTTGCCGATGTACTCGAATCGGTCTGCGCCCTTCATGCGCTGTCCGATGCGGTCAACCAGGCCGCCATGACCGAATTTGTTGAAAAAGGACTGATCTACCAGCATACCGTGCTGGGGACATTCGGCCTGACTCAAAAAATCAGCGCATGGATGCGGATCGGAATTGAGGGAAACGCCGATGCACAACCGGGAGCAAGCTATCATGTGGTGAAGCAAGGCCCCAATGGAACCTGGATTCCCTCTGAACCCAAATCGGCCTACTATCCGCTCACCTGGCGAAGCCGGCCGAACGGACTGGATTTTCCGATCGGTTTCGATTTTTCTTCACTTGGCAAAGCGGCCTGCCAAACCATTGCACAAATCGAACACACCCGGCATACCGCACTTGTTCCCTTCCCCGCCGATTCTGATTCAAACGCCCCCTCCTACTGGGTTTTCGCCCCCGTTTTACCTCGCCCGTCCGAAACATTATATACACCCAATACCGTCATCGGATTTGCCGTCGCAAAACTCCGGCCCGACACCCTTCTCCATCGCGTTGCCGAACGCGCGACTCCTTCGCCAAAACTGAAACTGACGCTGTCCGTCCCGCCGGATGCACGGTCCGGAGAAACCATTACACTTGAAAAAAACACATGGATCTACAAATGTCCCCTGAACGCGATCGGCACACAATGGCTGTTTGAATGTTCATTACCTGTCGCCGCAACAGGTCGCCGTTCGGTAACTGCATTCATCGCCGGATTAATTATCACCGCGCTGATGACCAGCCAGCTGATCTTCCTCGGAGGCCGGACACGAAAAATTGAAGCGGAAGTGCGGGCCCGCACAGACGATTTACATACAGCAAATGCCCAGCTTGAAAAAAACCTCCGGGAACGGGTCCGTCTTGAAGAGGAAATCAGTGAACTCGCTGCCCACGAACGCCGCCGGATTGGACGGGATCTGCACGATTCGCTCGGCCAGAAACTGACCGGTGCCGTTTTCCTCAGCCGTTCGCTGCTGGACTACTTTTCAACCATCGGAAAACAGAAACCGGAGGGCGTAAGTCAGGCGGCAGAGGGCAGAGGGCAGGAGTCAGATGTCAGAAATCAAAAATCAGAAATCTCCAATCGGCAATCGGTAATCGACAACCATCAAATTCACGCCAAAACCCTCAACGAAACCCTCAAATCCGCTGTGAGTCAGGTCCGGAATATGGCGCGCGGTCTCGCTCCGGTCGCTCTGAACGACGAAAGCCTCGGTAAAGCGCTTGACCAACTGGTCGAAGAAATGACGGGACTCTACGGTGTCTCATGCGAAGTGGCCGAATGCGCCGAACCCGCCGCCCTCGACCGGAAAACAAAAGAACAGCTTTATCTCATCGCACGCGAAGCCGTAAACAACGCCGCCCGCCATGCTCAGGCCGGACGGATAACCGTCCGGCTAACCTGCAGCGAATCCGGGTGGAAACTGTGCATTACAGACGACGGCAAAGGGCTTCCGGACACACAGCCCGCCGGGGAAGGCATGGGGATCCGGATCATGCGCCACCGCGCAGGCCTCATCGGGGCCGGGCTTGCCATCACAGCGGCTCAAAGCAAAGGCACCTGTGTTGAAGTCATGCGACAATACTAAAATAATTTTGACTGCCCCTTTTCTTTTCAGACACACCGGCTTAATACCGATAGTGTGTCGATTTGAACGGCCCGTTTGGCGGAACTCCCAGATATTTTGCCTGTGCCCGTGACAACGTTTCCAGCTTC
>JALOTS010000297.1 GCA_025457785.1 Pontiellaceae bacterium
ATTTGGGTCTGGAAGTTGGACCAGCCCGTAATGTCATACATGATGTAAAACTTCCGGCCATAGGTCTCAGATGCATTTTTCAGTTTCGTGGCGACTGAGTCCCTGAACGCTTTATTATTGGTGGAACTGAAAACATCAACGCCGAAACGCTGCAGAGCCGCCGTATCAATCTTATAGGTTTGCATCCACTCAACGTGTTTATTGATGACCTGAGAGTCATAGGAGGAAAAGAGCCTGGCCGGACTTCCGTTTCCAAGGTTCGCATAACCGGTCTGATAGGTCGTTGTGTACTCCCTCACGTCAGGATACAAGTCGAAGTGAGTATTGCCGGGTTTTGGCGACTGAGCACTGTTTGTAGCCCAATGCGTCCATTTCTTATACAGCGGAGAAGCATCATTGGAACAGGAGAACCACCCCTGATAGCCGACGGTTAACTTGCCTACGACATCCCCGACGGGACTTCCGGCAGCCCATAATGAACTTGATACGAGCAGGATCCCCGCAAGGAGACGGAACTGTTTCATCTGAGTTTGACACCTTTTCATCGCTCTTTTCCTCCATGTTTTTTTATTTCCCCTTTTTCACCCGAAAACCGGAAGACACGACCAATAGCGCTCTCAGCTGACCCGGCTCCAAACACGCCCGTTTCTGCACCCTCCGGAAATCGCCTTACAGACCGCTGAAGTCTAACTGAAATTTTTTATCCGTCAATCGAATTACCTCTACAACTATCTGTCCAAACACGATTTGCGTAATGTATTAAACTACACAACAGCCGGTAAAAACCCCTGCGAAACGACTTAATAAAATCCCGATATAAATCATATCGTATTTGTTGAGTTTTTCCGTCAGGAACGCTACCGTAACCATGAACTGACGGTTAGTTGCGGAATAATGCAAAAAATGAAAAAAGCCATCCTGATTTCGGCGTTTTTGTCCTTTCTCAGCGCGACCATAGCCTGCGGGCAGATCATACGCTCGGCCATCGCACCGGACTATCCCCCTTTTTCCATGGTCCGCCCGGATGGCACCGTTGACGGATTTTCCGTCGATCTGCTGGAAGCGGCGGCCAAGGCCATGGGTCGAAGTGTATCCTTTAAAGCTGCGCCGTGGGAACAAATCACAACGGAACTGGCAAATAACGAAATCGATGTGCTGCCGGTTGCCGGCCTCACAAAAGAGCGGCAAGCGGTTTATGATTTTACCGCGCCCTATATTGTTCAGTACGGCGCAATCTTCGTTCGTGCAGACTGCACCGACATTCAATCGCTGTCTGATCTTCCGGGAAAACGGGTTGTCGTTGTAAAAGGCGGTACCGCTGAAGAGTATATGATGCGAAAAAAACTTTCGGACAACCTGATCAGCACAACCACCTCCAGAGAAGCATTTCAACTGCTCGCCACCGGTCAGGCGGATGCGGTGATTGCCCAAAAGCTGGCGGGGGTATCCCTGCTGAATGAGATGGGTATCACAAACATCTGGACTGTAGGCCCGCCAAACGAGGAACTTAGAGAACCCTTCTGTTTTGCCGTAATCAAGGGAAGAAAAGGACTGCTGGACCTTCTGAATGATGGGCTGGCGCAGGTCTATGCCGACGGAACCTATCAGCAGATTTACCGGAAATGGATGACAAACATCCGCTACGATGCCCTGATGTCCAAAATTATTGTGGTTGGCGGCGACCGGAACTACCCCCCTTATGAATTCCTGAACGAGCAGGGTGTTCCGGACGGGTTTACTGCGGATTTGATTCAGGCTATCGAAAAAGCAATGGGTCTTTCGATTCAACTCCGGCTGGATGTCTGGTCGAATGTCGTATCCGGCTTGCGAACGGGTTCACTTGATGCCGTCGTCGATATGACCCGCACGTCCGAACGGGCCGAATACTTCGATTTTTCGACACCGCACTTAACGACGTATGCCGCCGTTTACTCGGGACCGAACTCCCCTGCGTACCGCAGCATCTCCAGTCTGAACAACCGCCGGGTCGCCGTGCGGGCCGCCAGCATCAACGAAAAAATTCTGCAAGAGTCTGCCCCGGAAGCCTTTCCGGTGTGTGTTGAATCGGAAGTAGCGGCACTGGAGCTTCTGGCCCGCGGCGAAGTCGCTTTTGCTTTAGTACATAGACCCGCCTCCGATTGGATAATCAAAAACGGGAAGCTGAAGGGGCTACGCGTCGAACAAGACGATCTGTATCGTCTGAAACCGGGATTTTCCGTACAAAAAGGCAATGACGAGCTGATCCAGATGTTCGAGGAGGGCCTACGGCGGGTCAAGGAAAACGGTGAATATGACCGGCTTCGGAAAAAATGGCTGAGCATTGAACAGGTTCATCTCTGGCACATCATTAAGCCCTATCTTTACTGGGGTCTTGTTTCCCTTCTTCTGCTCACACTGCTGACCGCTCTCTGGATTCACGCCCTGAAAAAACAGGTTCAAAAAAAGACGGCTTCACTGCGCGAAAGCGAAGAGCGCTTTGAAATCGCTGCATCAGCGGGAAAAATCGGCATCTGGGATTGGGATATTGTCAATGACCGGTTGATGTGGGACGGGCGCATGCGCACACTCTGCGGAGTTGCGCCGGAGCAATTCGGCGGAACTGTTTATGATTGGAAAAAATCCCTCCATCCCGAAGATAAGGAGAAGGCGGAGCAAGCCCTTAAAAACGCGCTGAGCGGGAAGACCGAGTTCAACACGAATTACCGCATCATTCGTCCGGACGGCGAAACCCGGCATATCCGCGCCTTCGGCAAAGTGATTCGCGACAGCGCCGGGAAGCCCCTGCGCATGATCGGCACCAATCACGATATTACGACCCGCAAACAGATGGAGCAGGAACTGCTCGCCCGCAATAATGAACTGGAACGGTTTAATCGTGCCTCCGTCGGACGCGAACTGCGGATGATCGAATTAAAAAACGAGATCAATGAACTCTGCCACCTTCTCGGCAGAAAAGCGCCCTATTTGTCACATCGTTCCGTCAACATGCCGGAGGAGACCATCCAATGAACTCTGCCAACCCTGTAGAACAACTTCTTGAACTCATGGAAGTCTCCAGCCGGGCGGAAGCTCAAAAACTCATTTCGGAGCTGATTGAACGGGAGACGGAACGTCACCGGAAAACCACCCGCGAACTCAATGAAGCCCGGCTGGCCGCGCTGAACATGATGGAAGATTCCATGCTCGCGAAAAAGCAGTTGGAACTGACGCAATTCTCTATTGATCACTCGGCGGATTCCGCATTCTGGATCAGACCGGACGCTTCGTTTTCCTATGTGAATGAAGCCGCCTGCAACAAGCTGGGCTGGTCACAGGACGAACTGCTGCACATGGCCGTGAGAGATATTGACCCCGACTTCCCATCCGAAATCTGGCCGGAACACTGGCAGGAACTGAAAAAAGGCGGCGGGCTTACGTTTGAAACCCGCCACAAAACAAAA
>JALOTS010000037.1 GCA_025457785.1 Pontiellaceae bacterium
CAACGATCCGCAAAATCCCCTGAAGTCCGGAATTCATTTCCAGGAACAGATATCTGCCAGTTGATCTGATAAAAGAGTTTTTCACCGCGCCCGTACTGATAATCGGCATCTTCGGCGGTGATGAGCAGCCGTTTTTTAAATGGAACCGGAACAAAAGTGTACCAGCAGTTCTGCTCGTCTGCCGAAAGCGGCAATAAATCAAACGGCGAAACTCCGTTGCGCAAATCGTTCCAGGAAAACTCACAGCGCGGTGTCTTTTCGCCGTCGAAGTAAAACCGGAATTTTTTATCCGGCTGCGTGCCGGTGAACCAGAAACGGGAAACCACGCCGGGCCCTTTGAGATCCGCAAGAATACATTGTCCGTCAGCGGTCTTCCCCTGAAAGTGGTTGTAATCTTCGTTTGCGCCCGTCCGGTCATACGAACAGATCATTTCCGTTGCCGGAACGTCCAGCCGGGCGATGGAAGCCGTATTCGTCAATTCACTGAGAAGTTTTGCATACGGCGCCGTTTCCGGCGGCTTGCAGGCCGTCAGGCCCAGCAGTAAAAGAAGCGTTACCGATTTGGTTTTCATAGTATTCAGAACAGGCGTTTCAAACAAGTTGTTCATTTTTTTAATCAACTCACCCGAAGATGCCGTATCGGAGGATGCACTTCAACGCTGAAAATCCATCTTTCCACCCGATCTTCTTTCCTTCCTGATAGGTTCTTCCGTAGTAGGAAATCGGCACCTCATAGACTCGAATGCCTTTTATTTTAGCCATCTTGGCCGTGATTTCGGGTTCTATACCGAACCGTTTTTCGTTCAGCGTAAGCTGGCTCAACACCTCTTTCCTGAAAAACTTATAGCAGGTTTCCATGTCCGTCAGATTGAGATTTGAAAACAGATTCGACATCAGGGTAAGAAATTGATTCCCGACCGAATGCCAGAAATAGACGACCCGGTGCGCTCCGGAACTGTTAAACCGTGAACCATAGACCACATCCGCCACGCCGCGCTCAAACGGCGCCAGCAATACGTTATATTCGGCAGGATCATACTCCAAATCGGCATCCTGAATGCCGACGATATCGCCGGATGCTTTTCGAAATCCGGTCTGTAGCGCCGCCCCCTTCCCCTGATTGAACTCGTGCCGAAAGATATGGAGTCTCGGGTCTGTTCCTTTTAGATCGCTCAGCTTGCTCCAGGTTCCGTCGGCGGAACAGTCATCTACGACAACCAGTTCGGTTACACAACCCTGCTTCAGAACCTCCCGAACCACCGTTTCGATGGTTTTTTCCTCATTATAAACCGGCATGACGATAGACAGACTCATTCCTGTTTCTCCACTTCATATAAACAAGTTCGGGCGTACGGGTATTCTTTCAGCAGTTTCAGTTTGCACGGGACTTTCGATGCCGGCATGTGATGCTGAAGGGCGATATGTGTCGTTTCAGGAAAATAATGAAGCGGATCGCCGGGATTCAGCCCGTAATCGAGCGAATAAATCACCAGCCACTCAAACTGTTTGAACGGCCCGCTGTTATACTGCTTGGTTTCAGGATCTTCAAAAAGTCCAGCCTGTCTTTCGGCGTACCAGCCCAGCGTGTATTTGGTGGAGTCCGTCACCCCGATCACCACCATGCCCCCGGTTTTTTGATGAAATTTTACCAGTTCGTTTAAAAGTTCGGGAGTCTGCGAATAGGCACAATAATCCGTTGTCCGTTTGAAATTGAGCCCATGGACTCCAAGCAAAACACAAAAAATCAATACGGCATATCCCGTCTTTTTGAGAACACCGGAGAACTCAGAAGCAAAAAAGATCACCTGAAAAATAAACACAGGAAAAAACATCAGGGCGGCCCGTTCAATGACAAACTTCACGCCTGCCAGATAAAATCCGGAGATATTAAACAGCGCCATAACCGTGATGATGACCGAAACCGTTGCGCCGTCACTCAGGACGGTAATCCCTTTCCATTTTTTTCTGAAAACAAGCAATAAGCTCATCAGCACAGAGGCCGCAACCAATGCGTACGCCACCGACAGCACAAACCCGTCGGCGACATCCCGCCTGTAACAGCTTGATCTGACGAGAGACTGCACCGTGCTTCGCACAAACCCCTCTTCGCCGCCGAAATAAAGCATGTCAAAGCGAATCAGCAGGAGAACCCGGTGCAGGTAAAACACAAACAGCGCCAGCGCATTTGCAAAAAGATACCCGTTTGCCGTGAACAGTTTCTTCACCGCCCGGATGATCCCGTCGGTTTTTATGGCTTTAAAATCGATGGATTCATATAAACAGACCGTCGCCAGACCGGCGTAAAAATTAGCAAACGCCATGTTGCATAAAACGGCAAAGGATGCGGACCATACGGCGCCGGCCAGCCGGATTTTCGGATCGCACCCTTCCTTCCGGCCCGCAACCGCTTCGATTAAAAAGAACAGCGAAAGAGCCACAAACCCCAGCGCCAGACCGTATCCGCGTGCCAGACCGAAATAATCCAGAACAAATGCGTTGCCGCATAATGCGAAAAATCCGAAAAAATCAAGCGGCTTGGAATTCAGCCGGGCTGTCAGCTTCCAGCAGGAAAACAGATACAAACCCAGACCCAGCAGACTGGGCAGCCGGGCGGCCTGCACAACCCAATGTTCCGGAAACAGTCTGACAAACCCGAAAGACAGCAAAGCCTGTAAAAAATGCACCTGTGCCTCAATATGCGAAAACACAAGCAAATCCACCAAGTCTCTTTCGCCGATTAATTCCTCCACGATGCCGCCCCACTCATCACTCACCAGCGCCAGTGTATAAATGCGGAAAATCACATACCCCGTAAAAAGGACCGCCGCAAGAAGTTTAGCAACGCCGAAAAACCGCCCGGAAACCTGTCCTTTTTTACTCAAGTCACTTTTCATTTCTATTTCATCCCATTGTACAAACCTGCCGTCAGAAGAACCGGAACCGATATCGTGCAGAGACATTGCCAAACCGTAACTGAAACCGCAAGCGTGACGGTGCAATTTGCCGGGCACCATTCTTTTTGACATTTTGTCACAAAACTTTAGCTTACTCCGATATGTATCTCGGCTTCTATAATTTCTACCGGCAGTACAACGGCAACCGGATGTTTACCGATCCGGCTTCGCCGATCGGCGACAACCTGATGTATCCGTTTGTTCATCTCGGCGAACGGTTGCGCGCCTCGGGCCATCAGGTGGCGACATTGGACACGGATGATTTATCCAAATTCGACGCAGCCGTTTTTCTGGATCACCCGACACCGCTGAACCCCTGTTTCCGGCAGCTCAAAAAAATGCCCGGTAAAAAACTGTACCTCTTTCTGTTCGAAAACGAAGCCAACCGTCCGGATAACTACTGGGCCGTCAACCACCGTGCGTTTGAAAAAATATTCACATGGGATACGCAACTGGCCGACGGCAAAACCTACCGCCGAATCTGCCTGCCGAACCGGATTCCGCCCGTTGCCCCGTTCAGGCCGGATGAACGGAAAAAATTCTGTGTAACCATCGCCAGCCAGAAGTACAGCAGTCATCCGCAGGAAATTTACTCGGAACGGGTGCGGGCCATCCGCTGGTTTGAAGAACATCATCCGGAAGAATTTGACCTGTTCGGAACGCTTTGGGAACACCCCTACTTCACCGGCAGCCTGGCACGGCTGAACCTGGGCCTTCACAAGGTGTACGGACAGTTTCCATCGCTGCTCCGCAAACAACGTTTTCCGTCTCATCGCGGCACCGTGCCAGGTAAACACGCCGTAATGAAACAATATAAATTCGCCATCTGCTACGAAAACGCCGTTTTCCCCGGCTATATCACTGAAAAAATGTTCGACGCGTTATTTGCCGGATGCATCCCCGTCTATCTCGGCGCACCGGATGTGACCGACCAAATCCCGACGGGCGTTTTCATCGATAAACGCCGGTTCAAAACATACGACGATCTGTATGACTATATGCACAACATGCCGGAGACCGACTATCTGGCCTATCGAAAGGCAATCAATCAATTCCTGACCGGTCCCGGCATTTATCCGTTCAGCGCAGAAGCCTTTGCTGACACAGTTATTCAACAAATCGTTCAGGACGGTTCAACATCATGAGCAACCCGCTGGTTTCCATCTGTATTCCCACCTACAAGCGTCCGGAACTGCTCGAACGGGCGGTTCGTTCCTGTCTGGCGCAAACCTATCCAACCTTTGAAATCCTCATTACCGACAACAGCCCGGACGACACCTCCGGGCAAGTGCTCGCAAAATTGAATGACCCCAGGATTAAGTATCACAAAAACGAAACCAACCTTGGCCCCTACGGAAATGTCAGTCGCGTCGCCGCACTGGCGACCGGAGAATATATCAAATTTCTAATGGATGACGACCTGCTGAAACCGCTCTGTCTTGAACTTATGGTCTCCGCATTCGAACACAATCCAACCGCCGGTCTGGTCATGGCACCCATGGATTTAATTGATAAGGACGACCATCGGATTTTCCCCCGTTTTTACGTGTTCCGGAAAATGGACTATCGCTACCGCTATCAAGTCGGCGACGGATTGATACACCGCAAAAAAATTCTAACCGATTTTCTGGTGAAGGATTATCCCTGCTGCGTCCCCAGCGGTGTCATGTGGCGACGGGAATGTTTTACCCGCTTAGGCTATTTTGACTCGCAGGCCGATTTTGCAGTGGATCTGGATTTCTGTATGCGCATCGCCGCTCATTGGGATTTTTATTACATTGATCAGGTTCTCTCCTCCTGGCGCCTGCTTACGGTCTGTCATACCGCGACACTGCACCAAACCGGGATGAACATCGGCGCATTCTATTATATCACCCGAAAAAGTCTGGCCGACGAACCCGGAATGAAGCTTTTCGATCAGGCCGAACGGAAAAAACTTCAGCGCGACGCCCTGTTCTTCTGTTCCTGCCGGGCACTGCTCAATGGACTGGCCGGCCTGCGCGCCCGGAATCCGCGCTTAATCCGGGATACCATCCGCACGATATTCCGGGAAGACCCCTACTGGCTGAACAAATTGCGTCTGCCCTTATTTGTGTTTCGGGAGATCTGGCGTTCGCTGTTCCCGAAAAAACTTCCCCCGCCCCGTCACACCGGTCTGCAGCCGACGGAACACCAGAGCCCGGTACGCCACCAACCGTTTCCCGCCGTACAACCGAAACCCGAACCGCCGCCGGAACCGACAGAAAATTCAACCTGAAAAAAACCGTTTTTCAGCGGAGAGGCGTTGCCTCCATGCCGAAAATAAATTACAAAAAAACATTGTCACTCAAGCTGGTTCTCTGACCGCAGCGTCCTTCGCGTTCCTCCATTCCTCCAAATTTTGAAACCCGAAACTGTTTAATTCAACTCATCACAGAATGCAATTTGCAAAATTTCAACAACATAACCCGTTGCAAATCCTTAAAAACCATAATAACTATAAATCACGCGACCGCCCTTTTCTTTGACCCTCTCTTTGAATTTTAACGCATAGCCGAAATCGAATGATGAACTTCCTTTTTTTGCCGCGCAAAAATGATAGATTTTCCGAATGAAGAATCTGTCGGGAACACCGCTCCTCCGCGTTGAAAACCTGCGGGTCTGGTTTGATACCGAAATCGGACCTGCTCGTGCAGTGGACGGCGTTTCGTTTTCCATCCAGCCCGGCGAAACCTACGCCCTCGTCGGCGAATCCGGTTCCGGAAAATCCGTTACCGCCCTCGCCATCATGAACCTGCTGCCCAGTTCCACGGGCCGCATCAAAGGCGGAAAAATCCTCTTTGAAGGCGTTGATCTGGCCCGCGCATCCGGAACAGAAATGCGCCGCATCCGGGGTAAAGAAATCTCCATGATTTTTCAGGAACCGATGAGCGCCCTCAATCCCGTTTTTACCGTCGGCCGCCAGATCGCCGAAGTCTTCTGTCTGCATGAAGGGATGAACCGCAAAACGGCACGCAACGCCTCGATTGAGATACTTGAACTGGTCGGCATCCCCGAACCAGCCGACCGCTTCAACAACTATCCGCACGAACTCTCCGGCGGCATGCAGCAGCGCGTGATGATCGCCATGGCGCTGGCCTGTAAACCCAAACTGCTGATCGCCGACGAGCCCACCACCGCGCTCGATGTCACCATCCAGTCGCAGATTCTAACGCTGATCGACGACCTCCGTAAAAAAACCGGCACCGCCGTTCTGCTCATCACCCACGATATGGGCGTGGTACGCGAAAACGCCGACCGCGTCGGTGTCATGTATGCCGGAAAACTGGTCGAGGAAGCCCCGGTCGAGAGCCTGTTTTCCGACCCGGCGCATCCTTATACCGAACTGCTGATGCGGGCGCTTCCGGCCCAAACGCACCGACAGCAAAAACTTTACGCCATTGAAGGCCTCGTCCCGAAAGCCACCACGGAACTGCCCGGCTGCCGCTTCGAAAACCGCTGCCCTGCACGGATGGACTGTTGCATAACCGAACCGCCGCCTAACTGTGAAGCCGGCCCGGAGCATACCGCCGCCTGCCACCTGCTGTCGGGCCGTACGCCGCGCAACCGGCTGGAAATCACTCCGTCCGCCGCACCGCCCAGCCCGCTGGACCCGTCGGTTATTCAGCTTCAAACCGACGGCCTTCAACTGTTTTTCCCACTCAAAAAAAACTTTTTCGGTCGCGGACGCGGCGATGTGCGGGCCGTTGACGGGGTATCACTGCGCGTCCATAAAGGCGAAACGTTGGCACTCGTCGGCGAATCCGGCTGCGGAAAAACAACCGTCGGGAAAAGCATTATCCGGCTCTGCGAACCAACCGGCGGTTCCGTGCGTTTTAAAAATACCGATCTGTCCGGACTCGGCAAACAGGCCCGAAAAACCGTGAGTCGCGAAATTCAGTTTGTTTTTCAGGACCCCTTCTCCAGCCTCGACCCGCGCCAGCCCATCGGCGACATTCTGATCGAAGGCATGGAAATTCACCGGATCAGAAAAAACCGTAAAGAACGGCTGGTCAAAGCGCAGGAACTGCTCGAACGCGTCGGACTCAGTCCGGACATGATTTACCGCTATCCCCACGAGTTTTCAGGCGGCCAACGCCAGCGCATCGTCCTCGCCCGGGCGCTCAGCACCGGCCCGGAGCTGCTGATCTGCGACGAGGCCACCAGCGCGCTCGATGTCTCCGTACAGGCGCAGATTCTCAATCTGCTCAAAGACCTTCAGGCCGAATTCAAGCTCGCCTGCATCTTCATCACGCACAACCTCGGCGTGGTGCAATATCTGGCCGACCGCGTCGCAGTCATGTACCTTGGACGCATTGTCGAAGAGGGTGCCACTAAGGAAATTTTCTCCGGCCCGAAACACCCCTACACGCAGGCGCTGCTCTCCGCCGCGCCACAGGTCTCAAAGGATGTCGTACTGGAAAAAATCATCCTCAAAGGTGATGTCCCCTCGCCCGTTCATCCGCCAAAAGGATGTCACTTTCATCCGCGCTGCCCGCAGGCCCTGCCCGCATGCAGCCTGACCTATCCTGACTCCGTCTCCTTCAGCCCGACCCACTCCTGCAGGTGCATTCTTTATCAGACCCTTCAATGAAGAACTGAATAAGCCGGTGTCTGCATGCCCTTGGCATCTTCAAAATCCGCAAATCACCGTGCAAAAGCATCCCGAAAATGAACCGGGACCCGGCTCGCCATCCCCAACCCGCGATAAATGTTTGTATAACCCCTTGGAACAGAAACTTACTGCAAAGAACAGGATGTCCCTGGGAAAAAAGAGCCCGTTTGTTCAATAGGATTGCTTCACCCGGCATCTTTTCGTAGATTGCCTCGTTTGAGGGAATGATGGAAGGCAGGAATAATGGAGCGTTGAAGGGAAAAAAGGCTTTCGCCCAGTGTTCCAATAATCCGTTATTCCATCGTTCCATGGAGATTTCTTATGAGCGAATTACCGAAAAATTATGAACCCGCCGGAGTTGAGGCGAAGTGGTATGCAACGTGGCTGGAGGAGAAAGCCTTCAACGCGCAGCCGGATGCGGCCAAAGAGCCGTGGACCATTGTGATCCCGCCACCGAATGTGACCGGAATTCTGCACATGGGTCATGCGCTGAATAATACGATTCAGGATGTGCTGATCCGCCAAAAACGCATGCAGGGAAAAAATGCTCTGTGGGTCCCCGGTACCGACCACGCGGGCATCGCAACGCAGAACGTCGTGGAACGCAAGATGGCCAAAGAAGGCAAAAGCCGCCACGATATGTCACGCGACGAGTTTCTGAGGGAGGTCTGGGCGTGGAAAGAGGAGTACGGCAGCACGATTGTCAATCAGTTGAAAAAGCTGGGCTCATCCTGCGACTGGGAACGCGAGCGTTTCACCATGGATGAAGGCTTGAGCAAAGCCGTGCTCGAAGTGTTCTGCCGGCTTTACGACAAGAAACTGATTTATCGCGGCAACCGTATTATCAACTGGTGTCCGCGCTGTACCACAGCACTGTCCGATGAAGAGAGCGAACACGTCGAGACCGAGGGCGCACTCTATTACATCCGCTATGTGATCAAAGGCGAGATGAAAAAAATCACGGTGGCCACAACGCGTCCGGAGACGATGCTGGGCGACGTGGCCGTTGCGGTCAGTCCGCGCGATAAGCGTTACAGCGGGCTGGTCGGCAAGACGCTGATTCTTCCAATCCTTGGACGGGAGATTCCGGTGGTGGCCGACGAGTTTGTTGATCCGTCGTTCGGAACCGGCTGCGTGAAGGTGACTCCGGCGCACGATCCGAACGACTATGAAATCGGTCTGCGGCACTCGCTGACCCCGATTAACGTGATGGATGATCACGGTATTATGAATGAAGCGGCCGGGCCGTACGCCGGGCTGGATCGTTTTGAGTGCCGCAAGCAATTGGTGGAGGATTTGAAGCACGGCGGGCTGATTGAAAAGATTGACCGGCACGTTCATGCGGTCGGTCACTGCTACCGTTGTGCAACGATGGTTGAACCGCGTCTTTCGCCGCAGTGGTTTGTGAGCATGAAGCCGCTGGCCAAGCCCGCGATTGAAGCCGTGCGCGACGGGCGGATTAAGTTTGTTCCCGAGCGCTGGACGAAGGTGTATTTTGACTGGATGGAAAACATCCGCGACTGGTGTATTTCACGCCAGATCTGGTGGGGGCACCGTATTCCGGTTTTCTACTGCGATGCCTGCGGACACGAGTGGGCGGCGCGGGAAATTCCCGGAAGCTGTCCGGTTTGCGGCGTGCAGAATATCCGGCAGGATGAGGATGTGCTCGACACCTGGTTCTCGTCGTGGCTCTGGCCCTTCAGCGTATTCGGCTGGCCCGAAAAAACCGAAGATCTGAACCATTTTTATCCGACTAAAACACTGGCGACCGCTCCGGACATTATTTTCTTCTGGGTGGCGCGGATGATTATGGCGGGCATGGAGTTCATGGAGGAGATTCCTTTTGATACGGTCTATATCCATGGAACGGTACGCGACGATCAGGGCCGCAAGATGAGCAAGAGCCTCGGCAACTCCATTGATCCGCTCGATATTATTGAAAAATACAGCTCCGATGCGCTGCGGTTCAGTCTGATGATGCTGACGGCAACCGGGCAGGATGTATACGTCAACGAAGAGAAATTCGAGCTGGGCCGCAACTTCTGCACCAAGATCTGGAACGCCGCGCGCTTCATGCAGATGAACGCCACTTGCGAGGGGCCGCTTGATCCGGAGAAGATTGATTTCAGCACCATGACGCTGAGCCCGGACGACCAGCATATTCTGGCCAAACTGAGCGAGGCGGTCCGCAACACCGAAGATAATCTGGAACGCTGCCGGTTCAACGATGCTGCGCTGGCGATGTACGATTTCATGTGGCACCACTATTGCGATTGGTATGTCGAATATTCCAAAGGTGTGTTCCGCGGCGAAGACAGGCAGCGCAAGATGGAAGTGGAGCAGGTCATGCACTATGTCTTCTCCAGCGC
This sequence comes from Pontiellaceae bacterium, assembly GCA_025457785.1. Classification (GTDB taxonomy): domain Bacteria; phylum Verrucomicrobiota; class Kiritimatiellia; order Kiritimatiellales; family Tichowtungiaceae; genus Tichowtungia. The sequence continues at coordinate 9,957 of JALOTS010000037.1, forward strand.
AATCCGACTGCTGCATCCGTTCATTCCGTTCATTACCGAAGAGCTGTGGCACGGCATGGGATACAATGTCTCCTGCGAATCGATTCAGACGGCCCCGTGGCCGACCGCACTCTCCTATGAAGAGTTGAGCGCGTGGGGCGTGCAGCGTGCAACGGTCGAGTATGTGGATGCCAAGCACGACCTGATCCGTACCGGACGCACCCTGCGCACCGATTACAACCTGACACCGAAACAGCAGGCGAAATTTGCCATCCGCCCGGCGCAGGAACGAACCGTGAAAATGCTTCGTGACGACATTGCTTCGGTGTCGCTGCTGCTGGGTGCCGAGTCGATTGAGATAGACAGGAATTTCACGCCGGAAGGGGCCATGCCCAGTGGAATCAGTCAGCTCGGCACGGTCTATATGTCCATTGAAGGTCTGGTCGATACCGAGGCTGAAATCAAAAAGATCAAGAAACAGCTCGATCTCGTCGAAAACGGGATTACCGGGATTGTGAAGAAACTGTCCAATGCCGGGTTCATGAGCAAGGCACCCGCCGACGTGGTCGCCAGCGAGGAAAAGCGCAAAGGCGAACTGCTCGAAAAACGGGAAAAACTCCGGAAGCTGCTCGAAACAATCTCCGCCTGATTTCCCGTGCGCGGGAAATCAGGAGTTTTTCAGTCGTTGGAAATCGTTCTTCCAATGATTGGGAATGCGGGTATGATTTCTCCTGAGGTTGGAAAGAAAAGAAATGCCGGCTATTTCCATGTTTTACGGGATTCTGATACGGATGTTTTTCTATGATGCGGAAAAGCATCATTGTCCGCATGTTCATGCCGAATATCAGGGGAATGTCGCTGTTTATGCGATTGATAACGGAGAGGTGCTGGCCGGAAATCTTCCGGTCAAAAAGCATAGACTGGTGGTCGCGTGGATCGAAATCCACAAAGAGGATCTTCTGGCTGATTGGGAATTGGCTGTCAGTGGACGGACTCCACTGCCGATCCGGGGGCTTGATCAATGATTATTAAAGAAGTTCTTCCGTTGGATATCGGCATTCTGCGTGTTGTTACGGAGGATGGTCGATCCGGAACCTTTGACGTCCGTTGTTATATGAATTCTTCCGCATTTGCCGCATTGGAAGAAAAGGACGTGTTTTCCAAGGTCCGAAACGGGGGGTATTACATCGAATGGGCCTGTGGTGCAGATCTTTCGGCGGATACGCTCGAGGCCGGTATGAAGTGGGACAAGATGTTAATGGTCGCCGAAGATCCGGGAGAGTATAAAACCGGGCAGTGAATTGAATTTTCAAAAATCCGGGGAACTCCGAAATGGCGGACAAAGCGATTGAAGCGCGGTGGTGGAGAAAAGCGGAGATCAGAGCCTTTGTTTTAACAGGCCTCGTGCTGCTGGGTGTCTATGCTTTTACATTAGCTCCTTCTGTGAATCTTGAATTGGGCGGCATTTTGATAGTCGCCGCAGACCGACTGGGAGTGGCGATCACTCCGGGGCAGCCTTTTTGGACGATGCTTGCGTTTTTGTTCAGCCGCCTGTTTGGCTGGGCGACCTTTGCGGGGCATCCCAATCCGGCGTGGGGCGTTCACTGGCTGCCGAAGGAGAAAACTTATTTTTCTTTGGCGCGTTTGGCATCGGTCAGATAGGCCGTGATGCCGTCGGCGATGCCGCGTGCAATCCGGTCGCGGCCCGCCGCATCAATGACCATGGCTTCATCTTCGGCATTGCTGAGGAAAGCGACTAGGAAAGCGACTTCGACGAGAGCGGCGGGACAGGGGGCGTCGCGCAACACTTCGAAGCGGGCGCGTTTTACCCCGCGATCTTCCTGTCCGGTGGCTTTGATGAGATTTTGCTGGAGCCGATACCCAAGCGCCATATTGGCGAGGTCGTAACGGTTGCCGGGGTTAACAGTGAGTGACGGGGTGCTGTCACCGTACGAGTTGCTGCTGTAGCGGCCCGGCAGGGAGAGAATGAATGTTTCGATTCCCCGGACCTTCCGGTTTGCGGCGGAATTGGCGTGGATGCTGACGAAGAGATCGGCGTTGAGCGCGGCGGCTTTGCTGCAACGGGAAGAGAGCGCCATCGCCCGGTCGCTTTCGCGGGTTAGCTCAACATTAATTCCGGCGGCTTCGAGCCGTTTTTTTACCCGTTTGGCGACATCCAGAACCACCAGTTTTTCCTGAACGTTTCGGGGACTGCTGGCACCATTGTCATCTCCGCCATGACCCGGATCCAGAACCACAACGCGGATCCCGGCGGTTTTCAAAAACTGCTTCGGGCGCACGGCAGGTTCGATGGTTTTGTTGAAGTCGGCGACGTTAATGGCCCATTTCCGCCCCAGTTTCAGAGTAGGTTCGTTGAGAGAAACGAGTGTTCCATTAATCCAGAGACTGCGGGAGTCGGTTTGAAATTCGATTTGATTCCATTTGTTCTGCAACCGGATGCGTTTTCTGGATGGCGCGGAGGCGGTCATTCCGTAGTAGGCGGCGATGTTTTGGAGCGGGATATAGCTTTTTCCGCGCAAGTTGACGGTTTGAACTCCGGCGCGGGTCGGCAGAGCGATGCAGGCGGTCAGCAGGCTGACCGCTAAAAACAGGATTCGTCGGGGTTGTCTCATAAATAACCTTTTAAGCAGGAGGATTCGTTTATATAGTTCAAAAACTTACCACGGGAAACCTTATGAAGCGAGGCATATATCACGTTGAACCGCCCCGGACTCTTCGTCTGAGCCTGTATGTTTTACTTTTTCTGTCGGTTTTGGTCGGTGGAACGATTGGATACTTTTGGATTGAAGGCTGGCCGTGGATTGATTGTCTGTACATGACGGTGATCACGGTTGCGACGGTCGGGTTTGGTGAGGTGCACCCTCTTTCAATCGATGGTCAGGTGTTTACGATTCTGTTGATTTTTTTCGGGGTAACCACGGCGGCATTATCGCTAACGGCTTTTTTTGAATACTTCGTTCTGCGCGGACTGACGAACCTTTTCGGGAGAAATAAAATGGATAAGAAAATTGAGAAACTCCGTCATCATATTATCATCTGCGGCTACGGGCGCACCGGGTTTTATATTGCCCGCGATCTGGTCAAGCTGGAAAAACCGTTTGTGGTAATTGAATCGGATACGGATCGGCTTAAGTTACTGGAACAGGAAGGGATTTTGTTTGTTCCGGGCGATCCATCGGACGAAGATCTGCTGGCGGCGGTGGGTGTCGCGCATGCCGATGCGCTCGTTGCCGCGCTGCCGAAGGATGCGGATAATCTTTTCCTGACGATCAGTGCGCGGAGTCTGAACCGGGATATGCAGATTATTGCCCGGGTGCAGGACCCCGACAACAGCCGGAAATTTATGAAAGCCGGTGTCACCAAGGTAGTCTCTCCGTTCTCAACAGGCGCAACCCGGATCGTCCAGTTGCTGACCCGTCCGTCTGTAGTGGATCTGATTGAACTGGTGACACAGCGCGAAAATATTGCACTGGAGGTGTGCGAAATTGCAGTGGATGAAAAGAGCAATCTGGCGCATAAAACACTGGTCGAGTCGCGTGTCCGCCAGACGATGGGCTGCATGGTTTTTGCGATCAAGCGACCCGGAGGCGAGACGCTGTTTGATCCCGATCCGCAAACCCGGATTGAGCCGGGCGACGTGCTGGTTGTCATTCAGAAACCGCAGCCGGCAGGCATCTGATGAACTGCGTCCACATCAGTTTTGTACGGCATCACTCCGCATGCGGCGCAGAACAGGCCAGCCGCAGCGCGGTCTGTCTTTGTTGTTTCCGCGTTCTCCTTCTGCTGCTGAACGGTTCTGTCTGTGCATCTGAAACGGACGGCACGTTTTCCGTGATGACGTACAATGTGCATGAATATGCTCTGACAGATCGGGACGGCGATGGCGAAGCGGACGACCCTAAGCCGGAAAGCGAATGCCGTGCCGTGGTGCGGTTGATTGCCGCTCAGCATCCGGATATTCTGACGGTGCAGGAAATGGGCGACAGTTCCGTGTTTGAGCAGTTCCGCCGGGAGCTGCTGGCGGCAGGATTGGATTATCCCTATGCCGAGCTGCTGCAGCGCGGGCGGATGGAGATCAATCTGGCGGTGCTGAGCCGTTTTCCGATTGTCTCGGTGCAGCACCGCACCAACGAGTGGTACAGCATCGGAGACAGTAAAGTGCCTGTGGCGCGCGGATTTCTCGATGTCGAAATTCAGGTTAATCCGCAATACCGCTTCCGCCTGCTGGCCGCACATCTCAAATCCAAGGTGTACAGTCCGCTGGGACAGACCGAAATGCGCCGCAACGAGGCGCGGCTTCTCAATAAAGTTATCCGGGAGATTCTGGAAAAAAATCCGGAAACCAATCTGTTGGCGGCGGGCGATTTTAATGACGATTATAACTCGGTGCCGGTGCGCGAAGTGAGCGGGCGGCGCGGCGGTCCGATGACGGACTTGCGCCCGGCTGATTCCGTCGGGGATGTCTGGACTTACTTTTGGCCCTCGACGGATGGATTCAGCCGGTTTGATTATATTTTTGTCAGCGACGGCATGTTGAAGGAAGCGATTCGGGAACAAACGAGGATCATTCGCGATCCATTAACCTATCAAGCCTCTGACCACCGCCCGGTCATGGCGGTTTTTCGCGCCGCTGACTAGTAGGGTTTCTCGTCGCCGGTCAGGAGCAGATAACGCCGCCGGTTTTCTGATTCGATTTTGTCGCGGACCGTGATTTGCTCTCCTGTGCCGCGCAGGGCAGTCGCCTGCGGCAGGGGTTTCCAGATTTTTTCAACGGTACCGGGTTGTTCGGTTCCTGCTGGCGGGGCAGTTCGTCCCGGATGTTTTTTCTGCGGGACATCCGTGTAATAAACGGTGTAGGTCAGATTGGTTTCTGATTTCCAGGTGATAATCATTTCGCCGCCGGAATAGGCGGAGGCCATTTTCGGTGAAATGGGGTATTTGAACGGCTCGGACTTGGTTGCGCAACCTGCCAGAACGAGCGCGGTCAGAAGGATCAGCGCTTTTTTCATGATTACCGTTTCCACCAGGATTTTTTCGGTTCATCCGGGGCAACTACTTCAGCGGGGGGAATTTCTTCTGTCGAGAAGGGATCGGAATCAATCAAAACAAGATCGGTTTCCGGCGCGGTTTCTGCAATCGGTTTTTCGACGATCATTTGCAGTTCTTCCATGAGCGGGGTCGTATCGGGAGCTTTGGCCGTGATGTCCACTGTAGTGGAAACAGGCTCAGCCGTTTCTGTAAAAACGGGCTCGGAAACGGCTGTTTTTGTTTTGGGTACAACGGTTCCAATCATTGGATCAGAGTCCGGTTCAAGATCGTACCAATTGTCCAAATCCACCGAAAAATCTCGCTTGGCGAGTTTTTCCAGGAATACGTCGCCTTGAAGATTCCACCAGTGAACATTCTGCAAGGTCGGGTTGATCTGTTCAATTTCGTAATGGTAACGCTTCGCAAACTGTTCCCAGTGGCGGAAAGGAAAATCAAAGTGCAGGCCGAGCAGGTGAATCAGCGTGCGCGTGTCAGTGGAAGTCAGACGGCTTGTTTTTTTGCACCAGAAACCGGGGATCAATGCGTCGGAGGCGCGCTGCTGACGGCTCTCAACAATAATGGCATGTGCCGGCTGGCGGGAAAAAAAAGTTCCATTGGCATAATCTTTGACGCTCACTTCCAGCCAGGTGTCTCCGTTCCATGCGTGGAGAGCCAGTTGGCCGCGTTCTTTTTGATAACTCACCAGAAGGACGGGATACCGGCGCGAGATGTCCTGACCGATTTGAAGCGGAATTCCTTCGCACGGCATAACCAGCATCGTAATTTCGGAGCCGGTCTGAACCTCCTGAGCGGGAAGCATTCCGGCGGAAAACGTAATCAGAGTCAGAAAAAAAATCTTTTTAAGCATATATCATCCTCAGTTTTTTGTAAGTAAGGCACCGGTTCTCTTTGTGCGCACGATTCTAGTCCAACCTCGCGGGCAGTCAAATCCTATATCAAACCGACTCGCGTCTGTGGCGGGGTTTCGCAAGCTGGTTAACCCGCAGGGGGTAACGGATTTTCAGCTTGTCATCCAGCCGGATTTCAACCCAATAGGTGCCTGGTTTGGGGAAGGTTGTGTTGAGAAACACTTCAACACTGGTGGCGGAGGCCTCCTCGTTGGGCAGGTTTGCCTGCACCTGCTGACCTTCGGTGAGAACAGTCACCTGATCGGGATACACAATCCGTGTGCGCTGCGTGAAAATTCCTTCGCCGCTGCACCAGCGGGTGACGATACAGAGTTTGGAAAACGTAATCGGAATCTGATCGGTATTAATGGCATCGAAGAGACCGATGAGCATGAATTTCCCGTTGGATTCCTGACGGACATCGTCGCAGATAAGGCTGGATTGCAAGTCAGGGGTCATCATTTTTCTACCCTTTCAAGTTCAGTTGTTCGGTCGTGTGAGAAATCCAGTTCAGCGAACTGCCCGCTTTCCGCCAGTATCATAAAGAAACGGCGGCAGGTGTCGAGATTCAATATGCCGCCGGATGTTTCAAAATCAAGAATGTGTCCGCCTTTGGTTTTGTCGGTGGAAATAAAATGCAGGTGATACCCCGGCACGTTGACCCCCTTGACGAATCCCGGACAACGGAAGCCGAGAACCGTTCCGATAACATTGGTATAATTGAAAACCGTCTGACGCTGTGTTACTTCCGCCAGCGGAGGATAGGGCTTTTTCTGCTTTGGAACGGAACGTACTTTCATAAGCGGGAAGGTTCCGTCCATTCGCACGGCGACGAACAGGTTTTTATTCGGTGCAAGCACATCGATTTTTTCCTGAAACGCCTTGTTTGTGAGACGGGTCCTGATGGGCGCGGTCCGATCGGCATCGAACTGCACGACGGCAGCGAAGGGGGTGGAGGCATCGGCGGGCATCCGGCGGACGGTGCCGTCGGCGCGGGCCTGATAAACCTGCCGGTCGATGACAATCATTTCGCCTTCGAGTGCATCGAAAGTTCCGATTCCCGTATTGCCGTGAGTGAGCAGTTCACCGAGCGTTATCTGCCCGTCGTAAGCACCCGCCAGCAGGGCATCAATGGTCGAAACCTGCATCAGGGTGTCTTTCGGCGCGGTTGCGCATCCGGCCAGAAACGCGAGCAGAAAAAGACCGATCCACTTTTTCATGAAAACACCTCGGTTAATGTGTCGCTTTTCGGGGTCATGTCGTTTTTTAAAAGCGCGAGCAGTTTTCCGGCGACGGGGCCGGGGGTTCCGTTCCCGACGGGACGGCCCTCCCATTCGACCACCGGGGTGACATCCGTCGTGGTGCCGAAGATGAAAATTTCTTTAGCCTGCGCCGCCTGTTCAAGGGGGATGTCACGGTATTCCGCCGCCGTGAGCGTTCCGTCGGCAATCAGGGCTTTTGCCAGATCGAGAATGCGGCGTGCGGTTGTTCCGGAAAGAACGAATTCGGGGGTGGGTAACAGCAGTTCGTTTTCCGGTGTCAGAATGCCGACGTTTTCGGTGGCGCCTTCGCCAAGATTCCCGTTTTTGTCCACCGAGATCACGAAGTCGAGATTGCGCTGATTGGCTTCAAGTTTCATCAGGACATTGGGCAGATAGTTACAGGTTTTAATGGTGGCGTATTGCGGCGGTTTGATCGGGATGGCGCTCAACGCGGCGCGCGCCGGTTTGAGCTGTCCGTTTTCGATGCGGGCGGTGTAGCGGTAGGCGACGACATAGAGAACCGGGCCGGCACAGCGCGCCGGGTCAATGCCCATATTTTCTGTGCCGCGTGAAACCAGCACGCGGACGAGACAGTTGCGGTTTTTTCCCGCGCGAATCGTTGCGCAGAGGATTTCCAGCAGTTCGGCGTGCGGGCAGGGGATTTTCATGCCGATGCCTCTGCAGGAAAGGTCGAGGCGCGCAAGATGGGCCGCCGCGTTATAAAGCTGGCCGTTAAGGCATTTGAGCGACTCGAAAACACCGTCGCCGCGCTGCGGCAAATGGTCGTCGGCGGGAATCATCATCAGTGCCGGGTCGGTGGTAATGGCGCCGGTCAGGCCGGAATACATGGCATAAAGGGTACCGGAGGCGGAGGCGCGGGCCGCGCCGAGCCGCGCCAGCCATTCACTATTTTCCAAAGTTTTGAATTTTTCCATAATTTCATCTTCGTTTTTCCATAAAACGGAAAACTTATACGCCAAGGCGGCGGGGCCGCAATCAAAATCCAAGGCGGCGGAAAGGACCCCTCCAGACAGATCCATTCGAAAGGGAGAGCGTTACTTCTGCAAAACATCCCACTTGGGGCGGGTCCAGCTTTCGACAAAGTTCCTCTGATCGCTCTCGACAACCCGACCTTCCTTTTCGCTGGCATCGAGAAACAGAACAAAAGAAAACGCGTCGCGCAGGCGGGCGGCAATCTGGCCCGCCATTTCGTTAGGCGGCAGCAGCAGGCGTCCGTTGATGATCTCCGGATTGAAGGGAAGCCGCCCGCAGGACTGATACGCCTTATAGACCAGCTCCGAGCAGACCAGTTCGTTGTCCGTGGTGAAATCAAAGTTGAGGTCGTACGGCTTCTTATAATTCGAAAAGGCAGCCAGCAGCGCGTTGAATTTTTCGAGCTGCGGGAGTTCGGGCCGGACCACGCCGAGATAATCACAGTTCGCGCTTTTTTCCAGGGATTGGAAAATCACGCCGGGCCGGATGGCTTCGATGACGCACAGCGGATGGCCCTTTTCATCCGAACTGCTCAGCGCAGTGTACACCTCAGGATAGAGCTCTTTGATTTTTTCCGAAGGCTGGAAACCGAGCTGATCGAAGGCTTTGTCGATTTCCGCCAGCGTCCCGACATAGAGCGCCGTGTGCGGCCAGAAGCCGGGAATGCCGATGTTGGTCATGTGCCAGTTGCGCCGCTCAATCAGAATGTCGCCGGGCTGAAAGCGGCTGCGGTATTTTTCGAGGATCTCCGGCGTAATGAAATATTCGCGCTGCGCCACGCGAATATAACTCATCTGTACCGCGACATTTTTCTGGACGGGAAGCCAGGTTTTGAAGGCATCGCGCTCCAGCACCTTCAGCGGATTTTCGATGAAAAGCCCCGGATTCTTCCCCAGCCGTTTGAAGAACCGGCTGCGGCGCATTTCAAAATCGTCGATCAGTTCCTGCGAAACCGTCAGATCTTTTTTGACCAGTTCATAATAGGCGGTTCCGGCGTTCAGCCGCAGGATCACCTCCGGATGAGTGAGCCGCTGCTTCATCGCAAAAAAACTTTCGGGCGGAATGCCGTCGCCCGGCTCGTTGAGCAGCGTTTCCATAAATTCGTTTCCGCCGGTCAGCTCGCAGAATTTCAGGCAGGCATCGTACTGACAGATGTAGGAGGCATAAGCGATGAAGAACGCGTCGGCATGCAGTGCGGGCTTCACTTTATAATCAATCTGGATAAAGCCGCGGTATTTGTCTTTCAGCATGTCGGCTTCAAAAAAAGCCATCACGCCGTCGCGCCACAGCCGGCGGATTTGCAGCCGTTCCGCCTCGCTCAGGCTCTCCACGGCGCGGCCCAGTAACCCGTTGTCCTCGAACTGCCGGGTCAGGTCGTCGGCGGTTTCGCGCAGCATCAGGTAGGTGTTGATGTCGCCTGAAATTTCCTGCCGCAGGTCGCTGTCGCTCATCTGCACCAGCGGACTGGTTTCAACCGGCACCAGCACCCGCGCCACATAGAAGGCCAGCAAAAGAGAACTGCCGACGATTACATGCGGAAGCCACGGCTTGCCCTTGCGCTTGAGAATCACCTTGCCGGTGCGCACGAGCTGCTGATTGTGACGATACGAAATCACCAGCGGGATCCAGCCCGCCAGCCAGAGCAGCGCCGCGATCAGCCGCTGATGCGGATAGCCGAACTTCAGGCCGAGCACACAGCCCGCCATCAAAGCAAACAGCAGACTCACCAGCAGAAGGCGCTTATCTTTCAGCATGGCGCTTCGCCTCCATATCGATCTTCCAGAGCTGCTTCTGCGTCTTATAGACCACCCCGAACAAAACAAATGTTGCGCCGACCAGCGTAATCGGCAGCAGCCGCGACATGTTAAAGCTGTTGTGGAAAAAGATAATAAACGTGTTCACCAGAATAAACACCAGCCGCATTTCGGTCGGACCGATCCCGAGGTAGCTGATCTTAAAATTTCCCGTCGCCGCAAAGGAAAGGAACGAATTCACCATAAACGCGCCGAACAGCATCAGGATGTACAGAATCAGATATTTGTTGTGATCCTCGGTCATCAGTCCATAGCCGATCAAAATCGAGCAGAGAAAAATATAATCGAGGAAGTGGTCCATGTAATAGCCCCACTTCACCAGACCGGTATTGCGGGCGCGGCCCACGGCGCCGTCGAGCAGATCGGTGATATACTGCGCCGCAATCATCAGTGAAACGACCCAGAGAAACGGGACGTAAAACCGCGCCAGAAAGCTGAACAGAATAATGCCGGCGCACCAGATCAGCGTCGAAAGCGTCAAATGATAGGTCTCGATAGACTTCGGCACTTTCGGCAGCAGCCACTGCTTCAGCCGCTCCTCACCGTCCGCCAGCAGCCACCGCCCCACTTTTTTATCCCCTTGAAATGTCATATATTTCTCCTGTTCGCATAGAACAAATCATCCATTAGGTTCATGTTGTGATTTACCGCGAAAGAACGCAAGGAACACAAGGAGGGAAAACCGGCTTTTTTGCGATCTATGCGCTCTTTTGCGGCGAAATGACTCCGCTTTTTCTCCATGTTCTATTGATGAGGCAACACAAACCAACAGCTCCGTTTGTCAGCGTACGCCTGAATCTTTATTTTTCAACGATTCATCTGCGATTGGTGCCGGACGCGTCGGTAATCCGCCAAGCATGCTGCCCCAGCCTGGCGTATCCTTCGTGAAATAAACAACCGCATTCGTATGCACACCGTCGAAAGCTCCCGAACCTACAGAAGGAACCCCGCCCAAAAAAGTAATGTTCGTCAGCCGACTGCACCCCTCAAAAGCACTATCGCCGGCATTCGTCACCCCCGCAGGAATTGTGATGCCGGTTAAGTTCGTGCACCCGCGAAAACAATCGTCCCCGATGCTCACAACCGGAAACTCGCGAGAATCTTTTAATGCCTTCGGTATAACCACATCGCCGCCTTCGCCGAAATACCTCGTGATGAAAACCCCGTTGTTCTCCACCGTATAGCTACAGTCGGCCTTTTCATCAGGCGCAACCTCACAATGAAACCCGCCACAACCCAAACAAAAACGACCGACACCCTCCCATTTCGGCCAAATGCCATTCCACGGTCTCACGTTTTCCAAATCTTTATACAACTGAAAAACCTCCTTGCCGCGCTTATCAATCCAACAACTGACCGTGGTCTTTTTTCCGTCTTCAAGAATGGTGATAAAATAATCGGTACCATTGGAACGACCCCACTGTCCTGTATAGCGACCCATCGCGAAAACCCTGCGCGATTTCAACAAATCAATCACCATTTGCATCTCATTCGCAGAAAGATTGCATATATCATAATCGCGATCACTTACACGTCTTAGGATCAAATTTAAGGGGGAAACATTGGTTATGGAAGACGGTTTCAATTCAGACTGCTCACTGTGGAAAACCCGATAAGGACCTTTGCTTTGGGAATATCCACAACTCTCCAAAATCACAATTGTCTTTTTTAAATCGAGCGAAAACCGGAAACCCAATACGTTTTCTCGAACGATTATATATCCATAGACTGTCGAATACACCAACGGCACCGCCAACAACAGAGCGACCAGCCATGAACACTTTTTATGCTTAGATAATGGGCTGATTTCAACAAGCCTAAGACACATTATAAACGACAGAAATACCATCAAAAATATGGAGCCAAAAACAAAAGGAAAATCCCATACTGTCTTATTGACAGGTGCGATAGCGACCGGCTCGCTCGTAGCTTCTTTGTTTACAACAGGAATTGTCGCAGCCCTAGCTTCCGCAGCAGCATCAACCGAGTTCTGATAGCTGAACAAATCAGAGAAAAGCACCTGCGTC
>JALOTS010000298.1 GCA_025457785.1 Pontiellaceae bacterium
GCATGGCCGACGAGACCGCCCTGGGCGTCGTATTCCTCGTAGCCGAACGGGGTGTCGAACTTGGAGACGGGGAAGTAGGCGCCAAGCGGGCCGCCGATCTGGACGGCCTTGACCGGGCGCCCGGTGGCAGTGCCGCCCGCGATGTCATTGACAATTTCCGACAAAGTGAGGCCAAAGGCGCATTCAAAGAGCTGCATTTCGGTGAAGCCGATACTTCTGAGGAGGTACATGAAAGTTTCAAGTTGAGACATCAGGTTTATACAGAAAAAGGTTACATTAGCGCTTCCAGACCTTCTCAAGGAATTGAAAAAGACGAACACGATGTAAATGGCAAATGCCATTACTTCATTGCGAAGTGTGATGGGAAAGTCATTGGTGTGGTTCGAATCATCATCGATGATCCATTACCGACAGAAAAATGTTTTGAATTTGATGAGCCTAAGCCCCTGTTGAACATCCCACGCACTAATCGGTGTGAACTGGGACGTTTTATAATAATTCCACCAGATAAAGAAAGGGGTGAATTTTTGCCACGAGGTTTGGTGATGCTTTTCTTGCTCGATGTTCTAAGTTCCTTTGGCCTTAAGAATGGATTTCATGGAGGATACGCTTTCATAAAAAAAAGCCTGGAGAAAAAGATGAAAAGATTGAAAATGCCGGTAAGAAATATACATGCGTATACTCAAAATTATCCTGAAGACGGTGTTCTCTACAAATATTTTACCCAGCCGAACGACCCCGTTATCCCGGTATATTTTCTGACTAAAGATTTTTCTGATTATTCACAGAGACGAATTCATAATTGGTTAATCTTTAAGAAGACCGAGGATTGTTTTGTTTTGAGGAACAGTTTGTATTTGATTTTTCTGGCCTTGCCCGGATTTGGTGAACAGGAGCGAAACCACCCATGAAGGCCGTTGACTGGTCAGCTTATGCACAAGAATACGACCGCATGGCTCAACACAATCCGGCTTATCAAGAATTGGTCCGCCATTGCGTTAGCATCGTTCGCGATTGGCCACTGGAACCAGAGGATGTTGTGGCTGAGATTGGTGCCGGCACCGGCAATTTTTCCATTGCTGTTGCTCAGAGTCTGTCGGGCGTGAAGATTCTGCACGCCGATTTCAACGTGGATATGCTTAAAATTGCGCAAGAGAAGGCCCAACAGGCCGCGCTAAAAAATTGGCGGGCCGTTCAACTGAACGTTCAAGAGGAGAATTGGAACCTGCCGTTGCTTGGTGGAATCGTTGCCGTTCACTGCCTATACTCCTTCCAGAATCCTCAACGCGTCATCCAGAAGATGTGCCGGCAGTTGAAGCCGGGCGGGTTTATTTATGCCTGCGACATTGGTCGGGTAATGAGTATTTGGGATTGGACGCTGTACTTGTTTCGTGAATCCGTTCATGAGCACGGATTGAGAGCAACACTCTCGACATTCATGCGATCTCAAGAAATCCGCCGCCAGAACCAAGCAGTCGCACGCAATCAGAAGCGGGGCATTTACTGGACTCACAACTTGGCGGAGTTCAGAGCCAGTTTTGAAGCGGCCGGAATTCAAGTGCAGCACGCATCCGATCGGTGGTATCGCGGCTACGACGATTTAATCGTGGGGCGAAAAATAGAGGTGAAATGAGATCGTTTGTCTGTTTATCAGCAGCTATTCGCAGTCGTCGCTGATTTTGGCAAGGATTCGTTCAAGCGTTTCAATGTTGTTCGTGGCTTGGTTCACACCGGCAAACAGTTCGTCGAGAAACCGCTTCTCGAACTCGGCGCTCTTCGCGTCGCCCCAGTATTGCTTGGTGCGGTCCCAGTCCGCACGCAGTTCTTTTGTCAACCCCATCAGCCGATTGCTGGCGCCGGTCATGAGGTCGCGCCTCCGTTCCGGCGCCCGGGCGGCCCGCCCGCAGCGGCTTGTGCGGCGGACTCTGTTGTTTCTGAAGCGCTCCCCGCATCGGTGCCGCTGCGACCGGGACGTTCGCGCGCTGGTGATAGCTCGGCGTAGGCGCTGAGGGTCTTGGTCACTTCGTTGATCCAAGCCACCGCCTGGCCCAGTTCGTGGCCCAACGTGTGACGCAATTTTTCGACCTGACGCGCCGCCGGCTCGACCTGGTGGTCAAACTGGCGGCGCCATTGCCGGACAACGCGCAATTTTCCCTCGGCGGCGCGAATCGCGACTTTGGCTTTCTGTACCGCAGACTGCTGCATGTAGGAGGCTTCACGCAAACCGGAAAGTTGGGCGCTGAACAGTTCCTGTTGCCGCTGCTCCAGTTCACGGGTGAGCCGGCGGATCTGGTTTTCCCAATGCGCCGGACGGTCGCTCTCCAACCACTGCCGGGCGCGGATGACGTCGTCGCTGACCTCGTCCAACACGCGCCCGGCCTTGTCACGGTAGATAATGAGTCGGGCGCGGAAGTTTTCGACAGCTTCCAGCGAAGTGACCTTGGCGCGATCAGGCATGGCTCAATGTTGATCCAGATATTCCTCGATGCGCTGCGCTTTGCGCATGAGAAAGGGCGTGTGCTGGTTTGAACTCTCGATGAATCGCTTAAGCACTTTCATCGTGTCGCGGAATTCCTCGGAGAATTTCTGGTGCTCCTGGTCCGACCACGTGTCGCCCAGCGCCGCGAAGCGCGCCTGCAACAACGCCATGCGGTTCTGGATTTCGATGTTGAACCGTTTCAGTTCTTCCGCGAAGCGCCGGACTTCGCCGGGGTCCATGATTGCCTGTGGCATGTTTGTTCCTCTCGGTTCAGTTTATTCGCTGAAGGAAAGTAACAGACTGTGGCGCGGGCTTCCAATCGAATTAGCGGTGGCGAGTTGATCAAGCCGCTGGTCGAGGTGCGCGGCCGCATCGTCGAGGAACTGGCGCGGCGGCAATCTTCCGATTCGCTCGTATCCATTGATCGCGATCCGGTGCCGGATCGTTACTCTGAACTCGTGCGGCGGGATTACGAGGAGTTGGGGACGGACAAATGACGCTTCCTTCACGGTTCCGTCGCACCAACCCATGTTGTCCGGAGTTTGAAGCGCACGAGAGCACAGAGAGCAGAAAAGCCTAGCAGCGACAAACCGATTGTGCTCATGGGCACGTCGCACAGGATTCTTTCGCAATGGCCAGTCGGAAAATCGAAGTTTCGAAAAAAACACCACTCGACCGAGGTCGTGCCATCCGGTTTCAGATCGTCAACCCAAACAGTGAACTGACTGAAGTTTCCCCCAGGTGTCGCCATGTCCAGCAATCGCGCAAGCACATAGACACCAACGATGGCAGCGCCAACGGCTAGAATCAAAGTCAATCTTTTCACTTCGCGTTTGGGACTGGAAGGCTTATCAGCACCAGACCATCCTGACTTTCGGCGATCTTTGCTTGCAAAGTCAAATAAGGAAAA
>JALOTS010000299.1 GCA_025457785.1 Pontiellaceae bacterium
TCCGACGGCAATGGCTGCAATCAAAAATACTGCTTTTAATTCTCCTGACATATATTTTCTCATTCGTCTCCCGCCTTCCATTAACCCCAAGATCCGACAACGATGCGAATGGTATGGAATCATTGACCTCACTCAATCTCCATAACCCCGACTCTTGTCAGAATATAGCTCTCATCGACTGGCTCTGCACCTGTTATTTGTGATTTTGTTGGGGCTGGATGTCGATTCGTGGAGGGCGTGGAGGGGTCAGGGCGAAAGCGCCGATTAAAATCGGCGGTACATAGAGAATGAAAGAGTCTTACGATAAAGGTGTAGCAAGCCACCTTGGTCCCGAGTCATGCCTCGACGTTTCGCGAGGGCGTGGGGAAGTGTTGACAGGGGAAAGCGCAGGCGGTGTATTGAGCTCCGAAATCACTTCATTCCGGAGGCCGAGCCGGTGAGGCATAAGCATAAGGATCAGCCCGCACATTGCGTCATTTTGGTTGAAAAGAGTTTTTCCGCGATAGCGGAGCACAGCCCCCGGCATCTCCCCCTCTGACCCCCTCGGATGTCCCTCTGTGGTGAAAAATCTTGATCCCATCTGCGGGAATCGGCTGTTCCCTCTGCGGATGAATTCACTCCCGTTCCATCGGCTGCCTGCGCCAGTTCCTCCGCCGTGCGCGCGGCATCGACGGCGGCGGTGAGTGCGCTGACGCGCCGCTGTTCGTTTTCGAACGAGGCCAGGGCGTTGCGGGTTTCCTGTACGGCGGTCAGAACGGTTTTTTCGTAGGCGGCGAGGGCCTGTTCCTGTACGGCTTTTTGCACGTTGATGCTGTTGCGGATGGATCCGATGTGGAAGATGGCCCAGCGGACACCGGGGCCGTAGCTGTAGAATTCGTTGCCGGCATCGGTGAACGTTTCCGTACTCAGCGATTCGAGTCCGATGGAGCCGATCAATGTAAATTTCGGATAGAGGTTGGATTTGGCTTTGCCGATACGGGCGGTTTCCGCCGCCAGCTTGCGTTCTGCGCTGTGTACGTCGGGGCGGCGGCGCAGAAGATCGGCGGGAATGCCGATGACATTTTCCAAAGGCGCGGCCGGCATTTCCTGTGCCGTTGCCAGCCGGTCATGCAATGACCCGGGCAGTGCGCCGGTGAGGACTGCGAGCGCGTTGAGACTTTTTTCAACGCCGGTTTCGAGCAGGGGCAGGGTGGCGCGGGTGCTTTCGAGATTGTAACGGGCCTGTTGCAGGGCGAGTTCGCCGATGAGTCCGTTGTTAAAACGGGACTGGAGCAGATCGAAGGTTTCCTGCTGCAGGGCCAGATTTTCCCGGGCGACGCGCAGCCGCTGCTGTCCGGCACGCAGCATGACATAGCTTTGCGCGGTTTCAGCGGCGAGCGAAACCTGTACCGCCGCGCGGCCCGCGTCCTGCGCTGCGAGGTCGGCCAGGGCGGCTTCGACCGAACGGCGGGTTCCGCCGAAAATATCGATTTCCCACGACGCATCAAAACCGCCGCGGTAGATGTCGCGTTCGCCCAGACTCATGACGGAGACCTCAGAGCCGGATTTTGTGCGGGTGAAGCTGCCGGCTGCATCGATCTGCGGGCCGTAGCTTGCGCGGGCGATGCCGAGCTGTGCGCGAGCGGCGCGTACGGCGGCAACGGCGGATTTCAGATCGCGGTTGTTTTCCAAAGTTTCGTTAATCAGTGCCGTCAGTTCCGGGTCGTTCAACGTGGTCCACCAGTCGGCGGGTACTTCGGTTGTTGCGGTTCCAATGGTTGGAAGTTCTGCGGCTTTGTAGTTGGGTCCGACGGAGAGACAGCCGCCGAAGAAGAACGGAATCAGCAGGATCAGCAGCAGATGCAGCTTATCTTTTGGCAGGCGGAGGGTCTGGCCTCTTTCACGCAGGGTCTGGAAGAGCACATAGAGTGCGGGCACCAGCACGATGCCGACAAAAGTCGCGGCCACCATCCCCCATAAAACGGTCGAACCGAGGGCGCGGCGCGCGTTGGCTCCGGCACCGACGGCGATGGCCATCGGAAGCATGCCGAGGATCGACGTGACGGCGGTCATCAGTACGGGGCGGAAGCGCTGTCCGGCTCCGTCGGCAGCGGCATCGATGATCGAGAGCCCTTCTTCATGGCGGGTTTTGGAAAACTCGACAATCAGAATGGCGTTTTTACTGGCGAGTCCGATCAGAAGAATCAGTCCGAGCTGGGAATAAATACTGAGCGGCATGTTCAGCATGAACAGCGCAAGCAGCGCGCCGAATGCGGCCACTGAGGTGGAGAGCATGACGGGCAGGGGGATGGTCCAGCTTTCGTATTGAGCGACGAGGAAGAGGTATCCGAATACCAGTGCCATGATAATCAGAATAGACGATCCGCCAGCGGCTTTATTTTCCTGATAGCTGAGCCCCGACCATTCCAGATTATAGCCCGGGGGCAGGGCGGTCTTCGCCATTTCATCCACTTTTTTCATCACGTCGCCCGTGCTGAAAATGGGAATCAGGACCGCTGTAATCGAGGCGGACGAAAATTTATTGTAGCGTTCCACCGTGCGCGGGGCGATTGTCGGAGTGACGTTGAGAACGCTGCCGAGCGGAACCATGGCTCCGGTTCGGCTTCTGACATATAACCGTTCAATGTCCGATTTTTTGTTGCGGAAGGCGGCATCGGCCTGCACGATCACTCGGTTGACCTGGCCTTCAAAATTGACATCGTTAACGTAGCGCGAGCCGATGTTGTTTTGAAGTGCAGCGAAAATATCGCTGACCTCCACCTGCATCAGCGATGCCTTGACGCGATCCACCTCGAGCAAGAGGTGCGGCGTATCGGCGGCGTACCCGCTGAATGCGAACATGGTTTCCGGCATCCCGTTGATCTGCATTAAAAAGCTGTTCAGCACCCCGCTCAGTTTTTGAGGATCATCGTCGTCAATCGCTTGAAGTTTAATGTCGAGACCGCCGCTGATTCCGAGCCCCATGATCGCGGGCGGTACAAACAGGTTGATCTGCGCACCGGGTTCCATCATCAAACGGCCCTGCAGTTTTTGCTGGATGGCGGTAATTTGCAGATCGGGGCTGCGGCGCTTGTCCCAACTGTCGAGACCAAAGAGGAAAAAAGCCACATTTTCGCCGGAACCGCCGATAAAGGAGAATCCGGTTACTTCGACGGTATAGGCGACACCCGGTTCGTTGCCGATCGGTGTGATCACCCGTTCCATCAGCGCTTCGGTTTGTTCTTTGGTTGCGCCTTCAGGCAGCTGCAGCGCGCCGAAGATGACGCCTTGATCTTCATCGGGCAAAAAGCTGGTCGGATTCATTGCGCTGAGAAAAAATGAACCGGCTAATACGCCTAGCAACATGATGGTGGTGAGGATCAACCGGCGGGCCAGGCGGGTGGATTTTTCGACGTAGCTGACGCGTGTCCGGTCCAGGATGGTGTTAAACCAGTGCAGCGGTCCGTGATCTTTCGGTTTGATGACGCGCAACAGTACGGAGCAGAGTGCCGGGCTGAGCGTGAGCGCGTTGACCGTTGAGAAAAAGACGGCAGCGGAGATGGCGACCGCGAACTGCTGATATATTTTTCCGACGATCCCGCCGACAAATCCGATCGGCACGAAGATGGCCAGTAACACCAGCGTGGTGGCGATGACCGCGCCGGTCACCTGTTCCATGGCTTTGAGGGTGGCGGCTTTTTTATCCAGCCCTTCATGTTCCATCAGATACAGCACCCGTTCGACCACGACGATGGCATCGTCGACGACTATACCGATGGCCAGCACCAGTCCGA
>JALOTS010000300.1 GCA_025457785.1 Pontiellaceae bacterium
GGTTTTCCGGAGCAGCCCACGAGACCATCCCGTGGGGCACGCCACCTGTTTTAAACAAAAAAAGACGATGGCTGAACCAACTTCAGCCATAAGGTCTGGTTATCAGGTGCGCCCCGGAGCAATCCGGGGCGTTTTTTGTTCCAACCACTGGAAAATTATTGGCCACGAAAAGATCGCAAAGATCGCAGAGGTTTCTCTGGCATAGCGGATTAATGTTTAAGATTTTCAGAAGCTGTTGATAAAATCCAAATTGCAATAAATCCCGCCCCGGCGTAGCCTCCGGAAAATTGATGTTGGATAATAAATGTTGGCCAGAAAAGACAGGAAGGAGAAGGATGACAATGAAGGCAATCCGATGGAGCGTGATCGCGGGATTGTGGTTCTGTACGCAAGCCTTGGGGCAGGGCAGCCTCACACCGCCGGGCGCGCCGGGCGAGATGATGAAGTCGCTACAGCAGATGTGGGATGCCATCAGTAACGTCAACGCACGGGTCGCCGGCGTTGAGGCACAGGTCGGCGCCATAGCGGCACAGTCCATATCCGGGCAAGGTTACATGACATCGCTGCTTGCGGATCTTGCACGAGCGCAGGGCGCGACCGTCACGCGGGTCTGGCAGATTCAGACCGTGGACAGCACGTCTGGTGGGGGTGTCTATTCGTCACTGGCTTTCACGCCAGCGGGTCGCCCCGCCATCAGCCACTGGAACAGCGGAAGTAACGACCTGGAATACGCGGAGTACGATGGATCGAACTGGAGCCTCCAGACCGTGGAAAGCGAGGACAATGTGGGCTACCGTACATCGCTCGCGTTTACGCCCTCTGGCAGACCCGCAATCGGCTATAATCGTTGGACTTTCATGGTAGGCACCGCCCTGATGTACGCGGAGTACAATGGCTCGAGTTGGACCGTACAGACCGTGGATGCTGCGGGGGGCACAGCAGCGTCACTGGTGTTCACGCCGTCGGGCCTCCCGGCCATCAGTTACCACGGAGCCAACCAGAAACTCAAGTACGCGGAGTATAACGGCTCAAGCTGGATTCTCCAGACCGTAGGTGACGTGGGTATGGCGGTCGGGATAACGTCGCTTGCGTTCGCGCCATCAGGTCACCCCGCCATCTCTTACTGGGACAGCTCGCTCAACGTCTTAATGTACGCAGAGTACAATGGCTCGAGTTGGAGCAACCAGATCATAGATAACGCGGCTTTCGTTGGCCAGTGGTCGTCGCTGGCGTTTACGCCCGCAGGTCGTCCTGCCGTCAGTTATGACGGTGCGGATGCCAACCTGAATTACGCCGAGTACAACGGATCCAACTGGGTTAAGCAGGCCGTGGACACCGCAGGCGAAGTGGGCTATTACACCTCGCTGGCATTTACACCCTCGGGCCGCCCCGCGATCAGTTACAGTGACAGCTCAAACGCCGATCTGAAGTACGCGGAGTTCACGGGGTCAGCATGGGTTCTTCAGACCGTGGATAGCGCCGGGGACGTGGGTTCATACACATCGCTCCGGTTCACGCCGTCGGGCTGCCCGGCTATCAGCTACAGTGCCGGACCGGACGGCGGCCTGAAGTACGCAGAATGCGTGGCCGTGTTGATCGGGCCCTGACGTTACAAGAAGGATTGGGCCATGAGGCTGACGCCTTTCTCCCTTTCTTTTGTTGCCGCGCCTGCTGTCCCGAACCCCCGACTTGATGAACAGCATCTGTTTTAAATCAGAGCATACGATTCATCAAAATCGGCTCGCGCAACCTTTTATTTCAGAAGCCGTTGATAAAATCCAAATTGCAAAAGATCCCGCCCCGGCGTAGCCTCCGGAAAATTGATGATGGATAATTAATGTTGGCTGTAGGAAATAGATATATGACTGAAGATCAAAAGTTCACAGTGTTTTTCTCCACATGGGTCGTACTTGGAGTCATCAGTTTTCTGCTCCTCTTCGTAAATAAAAATGCAATTTTCAAAAAGAAAGTTTTCCCTTCTTTCCTGATCATTGTCGGCGTTTTGTTTGGCGGATTTACAGCATGGATGGAGGGCTCTGTTAAAGCTGTTGCATGGATGTACCCATTTATCGCGTTAATCATGTTCCTAAACTATAAACTCACCAAGTTCTGCCCAAAATGCGGATCAACCAATTACAATCGAATGATGTTTACCTCCATGAAGTATTGCCAAAAATGCGGGGAATCACTTGAAGAAACAGAGAGCCAGCCAGTCAAGTGAGCCTTCTTCGTGAGACTCGCCGCGTGTTTATGCAAAGCACAGGCCACGAGGTTTCTTTCAAACATTAGCGGATAAAAAACAATATGAGCCTAATATTTTTCACTCTGGTTTCAGTAGCCATCCCCACCACCTGGCTGTTTGCCGATCTCAAACGCAGCCCTGCACTTCGAAGAACGCTAGGCATTATTGCAATGCTCTGGTTACTCCTAATGGCCTGTCTCTTTGGACTTGTGTCTGGTTATGAAGCTAACTGGTATTTCACCAGCACAACAAAAGACCTGCTACAAATATCTACAGAACAAATTGAGGCTGGCAATACAGATGCTGTATTTCAGGCATGGAAACATCTTGATGAAAAACTTCACCCAACCTATGAGAATAGAGCCAATTATCGGGCATTGGTGGACTCAACAATCGAAGAAATGAAAAAGGGGCGCTAACAAAAAATGAAAATATATTTTCCGGTACGTTAGCCCTCGTTGCGCACGGGGTATGGAGCTGGCTTCGTCGAGTGTGCAATGAATCATAATTTTTCCTCCTCGTGATTCTGCCAGGATTCTTAGTTTCCAATCCGTGGAGCCTTTTTTCGACTCATCTGCAATCCGGCGGCGGGTATATCGGCATTTCAGAGAAGGAAAAGCTCCTGGGTTATAAAAAGTTGCGGTCATTCGCGCCGATTCGCGGCTCCAAAACTTGAAGAACATCCTGCGGCAGGATAGCATTCTGCATCCTGAACAAATCATTTCCGGAGCTTTTAGCGCCTGCCGGAACGCCCAATGCCGCGTGAGCCGCGACGTGCCACCGACCTAAATCGCCGACAGCACTGCGTTGCGGAAGTCTTGATAGACCGCTTGTGCTGCGTCAACCAGCGGTTCCATGCGGTCGGCGTATAGATCTATCGCGTAGGCGTGAGAAAAATAGTGTCGGAAGGCGAGGTAGATGCCGATGTTTGCCTTGAGGCTGGGGGGAAGCACTCCCGTTCTCAAGGCTTCTTCAACCAGCTCTTTGTGCCATGTTGCTCCTTGCGGGAGCGTTGCGCCCCGATCTCGGAGTATTTGTTTCAGGCAGATCAGCCATAAACCGTCACGCCTTCCCGTAGAACCATCTGGCTGAACCGGCTTTTAATAGAAAGGTCAAGCAAATTTGAAAGCATGTTGAGCTTCTAACAGAAAAATTGCCGGGGTTCAATAACCAGTTTTCTACGTAAGCTCGGTGAGCTTCGGATTCCGATGCATTACGACCTGCCGGAGCTGGAAGAGGATCTGCTGGTGGTGAGGGAAACAGAATGATTGTTGTGAGCGATACATCCCCGATTACTGCACTGCTCATTATTCAAAAAATCAACATCTGCGGCGGAATCAGATGTCAGGCTGGATTTAAACAGCAGAATCCGTGAGACCGAATATTTACGCCCCAATTCCTGAACTGCCGTACTGTCTTCTTTTGCATCATTCAGATTACGGAGTGTTTTTGGATTCAACCGTTATGAAAAAACCGGTGAAATGATATCGGTTGGTAATCGAAGCTTTTGAGAAGACACGTTCGCCAACGAGAGGATCTCCTGTGCGGTATGAATCGCCAAGATCCTCCAGAATTGTAATGAAATGACCTACTCGGCCAAGTGTTACTCCGGCGATACATGGAGCCGGAATTCCCTCGTTCGGCATTTTGGTCAGGAAGTGAGCATTGAGTCCTCTGTTGCGGATTGCGCGGGCAATATACCAGTTTTCTGTTCCTCTGCGGCTGGTGAAACATTCTTTGGCTATTTCGCACTCCGTGGTCGTAAACCCATAGTGTTGCAGGATTGTTGCGGTGCATGCCGCACCGCATGAGTAGCCCGAGCTTTGTTTGCAAACAACTCCGTCCCATGAATCAGTGAATTTGTTTGTTTCGGCAGGGGCAAGCAGAGGTTTCACATAAGGCAGGATAATCCCGCTTGTCAGGAGCAGGATCGTTCCGGAGATTGACATAAACCGCGTCTTTACGCCCCAATGTGCAATGATTCCGGCGGTAAACCCGGCACCTGCCGCAGTCAGCTCAATGCCGGTTATGCTGCGAAACGCATAGAAGGCACGCCAGTTATCAAACAGATGAGAGTAGTAAAGGATGAAAAGTGCGGCAGGAATCGCTGATAATCCGGCGATCAGGCTTACTGTCAAAATCAGCCGTGCGGATTTAAGCGAACCGGCCAGCCGATATCCCGCCCAAAACAGCAGATAACTGAATAAAAGGGTAGGGGTGATAAGCCAGTTGAACGACATGATATGGATTTTCTTTTCAACCCCAGTCTTTTCGATTGGAATAGAGAAGTGTTCCCGACCCATGAAATTTCTTATGGACGGTCGGCGGGCCCTAATCCAGTACGTAGGAAACTTTGGTCTGGTTTACGATGATGATACCTTTTTTCTTCAGCTCATCGATGATGCTTTCGATTTCCGCTTCGGACAATGATTTCTGGAATAGTGCATTAATGGTGCTGGACAGCGTTTTGAGGGTTCGCGGATTTGTAGCGGCACGATGTTTGAGATTGGCGATGACGGTTGCAACCCGGTCCGGCGCCGGTTTTGAAGCCGCTGCTTTTTTCAGCGGAAGTTCCGGGATGCTCTTGACCCGGCATGCCGGGATTTTTTTGTTTTTTAAGTGCTGAATCAACGGGTCGAATCCGGTGTCTTTTGAAACGATGTGGAAAACGGCATCGGGTTCTTTGGCCGCCAGCTGCCCGATGTAATAGGCAATGTGAAAATCCAGCGCGTTGTTTCCATTCCCGGAAATTTTGATGTACGTCGCCCGGTCACCCATGTGTTGCAGCACCGAGGCAACCTCGTAGGTTACCTTGGTCTGGTTTGTACCCACAAAAACCAGAACATGGAAGTGCTCCTGTTCCAGCGCGGACATGGCTTCGGGCTGGACGTTTTCATAATCGATTAAAACATAATTTTTATGCACAGGATCATTTTCCTTCCGGGGTTAAATTTATCTGCAATCCGGCGGCGAGTATATCGGTATTCCAAAGAATGGAAAGTGTCCAGATTCTGAAAATTCCCGGTTGTCGCGGATTCGAGGTGATCCGGCCGGGCAGGTCCGGGCTGGTTTTGAAGCGGGGATGCAGACACGGGCACCGGCGGAATCAGACTCTGCGCCCGGTGTTATGTATGTGAGCTGCGGGGCGTACCGACCCCCTAATCAGAATTACAGGACCGCAAAGGCAGGCAGACGGATGGAACCTTAATGCTCGCATGTGATTTTCCGGTTCTGTGCCCGTGATTTTCCGGCAGCAGGGGGGCGTTAAAGTGTATTCGGCAGAGAAAGCCATGTTGCTCCTGCGCTTCATTTATGATTAGAATGTCCCGAAGCAGAAAAAGGAATTCAGCCCGTGGCCGTAAAACTGATACATGGAACCGATGAATATCTGGTGAGTCATAACGCCCGCAAGAGGGTTGACGCCTTTTGTCCGCCGCAGGAGCAGACGCTGGGGCTGGAGACGATAAACGGAGAGGTGAGGAGCGTTGAGGATGCCGTGGCGGCATTGAAAACCTGTATTGGCGCACTGCGCACTGTCGGGCTGTTCGGCGGGCAGAAGACCGTTTGGTTCCGTGACGTTTCCATTTTTAAAGATGCGGTGATCAGTAAAAACAGCATCGTGAAGGAACTGCTCGGCATATTGTCGGAAGAGATTAAAAAGGGATTGCCGGACAGTCAGAATTTGATTGTTTCAGCGCCCGGCGTGGATCGCCGTTCCGTCTTCTATAAAGTTTGCGAAGCCGCCGGGGCCGTCGAAGCCTACGACCTGCCCGAACAGGAGTATAAGAAAAAACCGATTATTCGTGAACGGGCTGAGAAGTTGTTTGCGGAGGCCAAGT
>JALOTS010000301.1 GCA_025457785.1 Pontiellaceae bacterium
TTTCATGCACATATAAAAAACCGGCGATCCGTCAGTACCTGGCGGCGCATCTCCCCCGGAAGTTCGGCTTTTAAATCGCTCACGCGATCATCCCGTTCCGTTTGCAACACCGCCCCGAACCTCCCTGCATATAGCGATACAACGCATCAACAGCAATATCAATTTTTTAAAACTGCCGGACGAAGAATCCAAAAAGAAGTTCCAATGATTGCAAACATCCGGTAAACAGTTTCCAACCATTGGAAACCACTATGAACGACAACCTGTCAGAAGAGGTGATTTACATGCGGATGGCCCTGCGCGAGGCCGAACGGGCCGCCGGGGAAGGCGAAGTCCCCTGCGGTGCCGTCATCGTCAAAGAAGGAAAAATCATCGGCAAAGCCCATAACCAGACCGAACTTCTCAAAGACCCGACGGCTCACGCTGAAATTCTCGCCATCACGCAAGCCGCCGCCGCGCTCGAAAACTGGCGGCTGACCGATGCCGTTATGTATGTCACCAAGGAACCCTGCCCCATGTGCGCCGGCGCCATTGTCCTCGCCCGGATTAAAAAAACAGTCTGGGCCGTCGATGACCCGAAACGCGGCGGAGCCCGCTCTAAATTTAAAATTCTCGACCACGCCGACCTCAACCACCGCGTTGAAATCGAAACCGGCGTTCTGGAAGACGAATGCAAAGCGCTCCTCCAGGGCTTTTTCCGCCAGCGCCGCACGGAAAACAAACCCGCGCAGAACGGAAATCCGTTATCCCTCTGATCCATTCGATCTGCACGATTATGTCATTCACCGAAAAAACCATCCGTAAAACAGACATCATAAAGACAGAATCACCGCATCCACTCTGTCGCGACTCGCATCGCCGGCAGACCGGTGATACAAAGAGCCGGTTCCTATGAAAAGCCGCCTTACAAATCTGAAAAACGCCATCGAGGTCTGGAATATCCGCCTGCCCGATCACCGCACCGAAACGGACCGTTTACGCACCCTGCTGTCAAACGATGAACTGGAGCGTGCCGGAAAATTTATCCGTCCTTCCGATGCGCAAAACTTCATTTTATGCCGGGGCCTCCTGCGCCGGATCCTGGCCGACTGCCTGGGCGCCGATCCGTCCATCCCCCTGCGCTTCACCCGCAACGAACAGGGCAAACCATTTCTGGAAAACGGCGGGCTGGAATTTAATGTGTCCCACTCTCGCGACCGCCTGCTGATTGCCGTCACCTCCGGACGCGCCGTCGGCGTGGACATCGAGTTCCGGCGCGGAAAAGTGAATATGCAGGCCATCGCCGAACGCTGGTTTTCGCCGGACGAACAGATGTTTTTCCAGGGACTGAAAAATCCGGAAGACGGCTTTTTTGAAATCTGGTCAAAAAAAGAGGCCTGCGTCAAAGCGCTGGGCATCGGCATCTTTAAAGAACTCAGCTCCTTCAGCGTGCCGCTCGGCGGACCGCCGTTTTCTCCAATCCTTGGGACAGACGGACAATGGTTTTTCCAGCCATTGAATGTGGATCCCGCCTATACGGCGGCGGTCGTTTCGGAAGCCCCCATCGTTCCCGTTTATTTAAGACAGCGGAGCTGCGACCGAAACTGACCTGCAAACCTCGATTTATCCTGCGGAAAACAAAGCCGTCCTGCGGATATTGGAAAATCAGAAAAGACAAACCTCTGCACCCTCAGCACCTTTGCGAGGAATCTCTTCCAGGCATCGGAAGAAATCTTTCCAACCATTGGAACATCAGGCATGATCCGTGAAATCCGAAGGCTCGGCCCCAACCCGTCGCAGCCGGGGCCGCTCCCGCCCGAACATCCATAAAAACGCATCTTTCGAACAACCGGTTGACATTAATGACTATCATTTTGTCAAATCGAGAAGACTCCAGTCCACCGGCTGATACGATCCGCCAATGGTTTTAATCCATGGCCCCGACAGCTCGTTCATATAATTGGCGCTGACCGGACCGGTGTGCAGTTTTCTTTCCGGAGCATCCAGATCAATATACTGAACAGTGACCCGGACGGGATCGGCAAGCACATGAAAATTTAAATATCCGCGCGAATTTTCAGGATTGTCAAGGATCACGGTGCCGACATTCAGGCAGACTGCGCCGTTCGGATATTCACTGTCAAACCGGGGATGCCGGCGAAACGTATGCGAATTGCCTTCAATGATAAAATCGGCCGTCTGTAAAATCAGCTTTTTCTGGCTCTCATCAATGACGGATGCGATGTCTTCCATGAATTCCGACTGAGCCTGTGAAACAAGAAGTATGATATCGTTATTCGTCCGGACGGCGGACAACATCAGAAACTTGTTCACCATGAAATCCCGGGTTTGCGGCGCAAAGACCAGCTGATTGCCGAAGTGCAGTGAAATCAGATGAACCGTGTATCCCGCCGGAATCCCCGGATAGATGCAGTTGTCAAATCGGGCGTAATAATCAACCTTCCGGTCGTCGTATAAAACTCCCCCGTTCTCGATTTTCCGGTCGCCGGGCTGCCTGAATTCGACATTTGGACGGTTGAAAAAATCATGGAGATGCGTAAACAGTTTCCAGCCGAACCCCCAGTTTTGCTTCAGTTCAGCTTCATACTGATTATCATGATCGCCGATCGCCGGGTAAAAATGATTGTTCCAGTATGAATCCTTTTCTATAAAGTTCACAAAAGAATTCCCGTTTCCGACCGGATAAGCCTTTTCCGGATAATATTTCAAAATATGGTCGCCCGCGCCGATAACAAACTGGTCATGGGCCTTGACATAGGCATCCAGTCTGGCCATGTTCTCCCGGCGGGTTCCGCCGTTCGGGCTGGCACCGTGATGATCTCCGAAAACCGCGAAACTGAACAGCGCCGCATCGTCGAGTTCTTTGATCGTTGATATACCCTCAGCCCATACACAACCGGTTAATGCCATAAAAACAACGGAAATCGCATGGTTTTTTTTCATACCGCTCATTCTATATCCTTCATACGAAGAAGATATGATTTTTTGCAGAAAAAATGATCTATCATGTTATTGTTTTTCGGCTCCGCTGACTTGGAGAATTTCCGATCATAAAACTTTCCGCAGATTGCGTGGATAATCGCGGATTTTGTACTGATTTTTTTGACTATGGCGAAGCGTAGCGACCAATTAACTCTGTCTGCGCCAGAATATGTCCATCGATCGCTTTCAAAATTACATCCTTTGTCGTACCAGACTTGAGGTTTAAAACAATATCCACAGCATACAACGTGAAATGGTAATCATGCGTCTGGCTATTCGGAGGACATGGACCGCCATATCCAATTTCGAAGAAATCGTTTTGTCCATGCCGACTGCCATCGGGCAATTCGCCGTTCGCCGGTATCCCTTCTGTTA
>JALOTS010000302.1 GCA_025457785.1 Pontiellaceae bacterium
ATCGGCAGTGACATCACTTACATTAAACCTGCTTCGCGATGACGGCGCCGTCGTCTATCTCAACGGAACCGAAGTACTGCGCGACAACATGCCTTCCGGGACAATCAGCTATCTGACCCTCGCCAGCTCGACAGTCGGCAACGAAGATGAATCCACCTTCTTCAGTTTCCCGGTTTCATCATCGGCAATGGTCAACGGAACCAATCTGCTGGCAGTTGAAATTCACCAGCGCTCCACCAACAGCACGGATCTGGCGATGGATCTGCAACTGATCGGCATGGAGGAAGAGTCCGTGACCGACGGGGATACCGACGGCATGCCCGATGCCTGGGAAACCGCGCAGTTCGGTTCAACGGAAAACGGGCTTCCTGATTTTGATTCGGACGGAGACGGGCAGAACAATCTCGAAGAATTCGTCGCCGGAACTCAGCCCGCCAACGCCGCTTCATACTTTACAATCGACCGGATCAATGCGCCCGGCATCGAATGGACAGCCTTAACCGGCCGGGTTTATTCGGTTGACTGGACAAGCAATCTGCTGTCTGTCCCGTTTGTCGAAGTCGCCTCCGGACTGACGCAAAGCAACTTCACCGACAACGTTCATACCGGAAACGCCGCCAATTACTATCGCATTAAAGTAAAAATGGATAATTAATCGTTATCTTTCCGATGAGTTAGCACGACAAAATTTAAAAACATGGAACACCAAATGATGCCGCTGATGAAAAAAAAAGGTTTAATGTTGCTGGTTCTGCTGAGTTCCTCCCTGGGCTTCGGCCAGATTATCAGCGAGTTTATGGCATCCAACAGCACAAATTTTCCAACCGCCGGAGGGCAGTATGAGGACTGGATTGAGATTCGCAACACCAGCGGCGCGACGCTGGATTTGGGCGGCTGGTATCTGACGGATGATCCGGCCAATCTGAGAAAATGGGAATTTCCATCCATTGCCAAAACAAAACTCGATCCGTACGCTTACCTGATTGTTTTTGCTGATGACTCAGGTGTTTCCGTAATCAGCAACGAGCTCCATGCGAGTTTCAAACTCAGCGCAGGCGGCGAATATCTGGCGCTGGTCAACAGCGACAACGAGGTCATCCATCAATACAACCCGGAATTCCCGCCCCAAACCACAGATGTGTCGTACGGACTGGACGGGGTTTCAGGCGAGCCGACCTATTTTGCCGTTCCAACCCCTGGAGCGGCCAACGGACAGGGCATTGCCGATGCCGTCCAGTTTTCGGCGAACAGCGGCACCTTCACCAATGCGTTTTCCCTGACTCTTTCCGTGAATTCGACAAACGCCTCCATTCGCTACACGACAAACGGGTCTCTTCCGGCAACCAATTCAACGCTCTACACCGCCCCGATTTCCGTCACCGGAACCACGCGAATCCGCGCACAGGCGTTTGACCCCGGCCGCACCGCCGGCCCGGTCCGCAGCGAAACCTTCATTCACCTCACAACGGATGCGGCGGCATTTACCTCGGATCTGCCGCTGGTCATCCTTGAAAACTTCGGTGCCGGGGAAATCCCGGCATCAACCAACCCTCCTCCAAACCAGCAGCTCAGTCAGGTGATGTTTATGGAGCCGGTCAACGGAGTCTGCCGTCTTTCCGAAACGCCCTCGGTGGCTTCGCGGGCGGGAATTCGACGCCGCGGTGAAAGCACGCTCCGCCCGACCGTCTCAAAGCCCAACCTTTCTCTTGAGACATGGGGCGAGATCAACGGGGAAAGCCGGTCGATCAAGCCGCTGGGTTTGCCGGCGGAGTCGGACTGGATTCTGTATGCCCCCTGGACGCTTGATGTCGCCATGATCCGCAACCCCTTCATTTATGAAGCGAGCAATGAGGCGGGACGATATGCGGCAAGGACGCGTTTCGTTGAAGTTTTCCTGAACTATAACGGGGGATCTCTTTCCGCAGCGGACTACTATGGGGTCTATGTATTGATGGAGAAGATTAAGATCGGGCCGGACCGCGTGGATCTCGAGGAGCTGTCGCCCGCGGACAATACGGAACCGAATGTTTCCGGCGGATACCTGTGGAAGCTGGACAAGCTGGATGATCCGGCTGATGAATTTGTTGCAGCCGATAAGACGTTTCAGTACGTATCTCCGTCGGGATCGGAGCTTACTGCACCTCAAAAAAACTGGCTGACGGGTTACATTAACTCCGCCGATGCCGCGATGCCGAACGGGAACTATGAAGACTATATCGACGTGAGTGCTTTTGCGGATCATCAGATATTTAACATGTTCGCTAAAAATCAGGATGGATTGAATTTCAGCACATTCCTCTTCAAAGATCGCAATGGCCGGATTAATTTGGGGCCGATTTGGGATTTTGACCGGTCCATGGCTCATATGGACAAAACCGCAAATCCCGCCTATTGGGGGATGGATACGGATAACGACACGTTTTTTGAAAGATTTTGGATCGGTGATTTACGGAACGATGCCGATTTCTGGCCGGGCTGGACGGATCGGTGGCAGACGCTCCGGGATGGGCCGCTCAGTGATGCACGCATGGTGGAGCGCATCGAAAGATTCCGCACCGAACTGTTGAATGCGTCCGCAAGAAATTATGAGCGCTGGCTGAAGACCAATACTCCGGCGATATGGGCGGCAAAAGTTGATGCGGTTAAAACGTATGTGGTTGATCGCGCACACTGGATCGACGACCAGTTGGTTGATCCGCCGTCGTTCAGCCAGAACGGCGGACTGATCGCGTCGGGAACCCAGATTACATTGAGTTGCGGAACCAACAAAATCTACTACACAAGAACCGGGGCCGATCCGCGTGCTTCCGGAGGAAGTCCTTCCGGAACGCTTTACTCCTCTCCGATCACAATTACCTCCAACACGCTCATCAAAACACGCGGGTGGAACAGTCAGACCTTTACGCAGGCTCCGTACACCTGGCCGTGGAGCCCGTTGCGCGAAGCAGTGTTTGTTGTAAACCCGGCGACGCTGGCCATCACCGAAATCATGTATCATCCGCGTTCGCCGACCAACACGGCAGAGCTGGCCTACTCAACCTCCGACTTCGAATTTATCGAAGTGCAGAACACCAACGCAACGCCCTGCCCGCTGACCGGCATTCAGTTTTTCGACGGCATAAGTTTTTCATTTGCTCCCAACACCACCCTCAGCGGCGGACAATACGGCGTGATCGTTGCCAATCTGGCCGCATTCAAACTGCGCTATCCCGACTGGGCCGAACGGAACATTCTCGGCGTTTTCACCGGGAAACTGAATAATGACAGTGAGCGGCTCAAACTCGGATATGCCCCGACAAACATGGCTCCCCTGCTGTCGTTCGACTATGAAGCGGACTGGTATCCCTGC
>JALOTS010000303.1 GCA_025457785.1 Pontiellaceae bacterium
TGGCCGGGGAAGGCCTGAAAGTCATCGTCCCAGATATTTTTAAGCAACAGGGAGAGCGTGGCGCAATCGGCCTTCGGCGGAGTGAATCGGACGACGAACGATCCGTCGGCTCCGAAGTCGCTTCCGGTACGGACCCGATTGTCGGTCTGCCGGCGGAACGACTGAACGGTGCCGATTTCCAAAGGTTGGAACGGATGCCAGAGCAGAGAAACCTGCACAAGGTGTTCGGGGTAGTCGAGGGCATAGCGCGAGGCGTAGGCGTTAAAATCCTTTTCGTTGCGGTCTTTATAAATCCAGGTGTAGGAAAACCGGGCTTCAGCATTTTGCGCCGGATACCATCCGAAATGAGCTTCCGTACCGTACAAATCCAGATCGCCGATGTCGGTGGCCGTCCAGCTTCCGGCAGCTGTTTTTTTCATCCAGTCAATGGTGTTTTTTGTCCGGCAGTGAAACGCGGCGAGTTTCCATTCCGCGAATTCCGACGGAACGCCTTTAAAGCCGAGTTCCGTCTGTCTTGAGGTTTGGGGACCAAGCCCGGCATTTCCAAGACTGGAAGGCGAGTTATAATTGAGCTCGGTATAAGAGGGAAGCCGCACGGTTTCAGTGCAGGAGGAAAAGACGGTCAGGTTGTCGGAAAGCAGAACATCCGCGCCGGCCTGCGGCAGATAACGCGGCGACTCGCCGGTAAAAAATTCGCTGCGCATCCCGGCGGTGAGTTTCATCCGGTCGCCGCGCCACTGCGGCAGAAGCGAAATGCCGCCGCGCGTTCGGCTGAAGTGCCCGAGGCTGGCGCTGGCAATCCGTTCCTCATCCGCGTCGGTGCGCCAGCCCATCGCCCAGCCGTTGACTTCCAGTGTGCGTCCATCGAAAAAAGCGGAACTGACGCGTGACCGATGGTGACTTTCATACAGCCAGGAGGGGATGAAATAATTGTCGTAAAATTCGCGCCAAAGAAGGCCGCCGCGCAGGTAGCCATTGTCCAGCTCGCCTCGGGTCGCGGCAAGATAAACCATATTGTCCTCTGTATCTTCATTTGCGGCGCGGGTGTCGGGAACACCGTAATAGCCGCGTGCGCCGAATTCCTTTTTCTGATGCGCGGCCAGAAAGTCGATCTGTGTGTCGCCCTCGCGGTACTGTGTGCGGCCGCCGGCATATTCGCGGTCGTAGTCGTTGTCGTCATAATCGACCCCGTTGGCGGATTCCCGTCCGGCAAAGACGCCGAGTCCGAACTGTTCGGTGAACAACTGCTGAACCAGCAGACTCTGTCCGCTGCGTTCGTCAGAGCCGAATCCGATTTCGATATGCTTTTTTCCCAGAATTGGAAGCAGTTTAAAATCGACGGTTCCGGCAAGATGTCCGCCCGGATTATCAAGACCGGTCTGAACAGACGGACGCGAGAGCATGAGGGCAGGCAGCGGCAGCTCGGCGTTAAAATGTTCGGTCTGCGGATTACGCAGGGTCAGTCCGCCGAGCGAAAGGCCCGCGCCGCTGAACGAGGAACCGCGAATGGAAAGGTCGTTTTGCGAACCGCCCTGTGAATTGAGCACCACGCCCGGTTCGGCACGCAGCACCTCATGAATCGCCGCGTCGCTAGCCGTTTGCGCGGAAGCGGTTACTACCATCGGCGGAATATTCGTATCGGACTCTTCAGCAAGAAGAAAAGAGCCTGCGAAAAAAGCCGCCGCTGCGATGAATTTTATTTTCATGGTCATTTTCCGGGAAGGTCTGTTTTGAATCAGAACGTGGTAGGATACAGGAATACATGACAAAGTCTATCGTTTGTGCGGCACAAGATTTTGAATAAAAACGGACAGGTTTTAAGTGACCGGAGTTGACATTAACGCAATAAGATATAACCATTCAGCCGGTCTGGTGGCGAATGACACAGCATGGCGGAACAGGATGGATAATTATGGTTAAACTGATTCGGGAAACGAATAAGATCTATCTCCTCGCAACGGCCGTCATGCTGGCTGCAGCGTTTGCGGGATGTAAAAGAAAACCGTCTGAATCGGCGGCCGTTCAGTCTAATCGGCCTGTTTCATCCCTGACATCTGAAAAAGTCAATCAGTCAGACAGTAACTATGTCCCCCGGATTTCCAGCGGCTGCACCGAGGCGGATACCGATGAAAACGGACAGACCTCCGAAGAAGAGGCCGCAGCCTATTACAAATCGGAACTGGAAGCGAACCGGAAAAAGATCAACGGGCACAACCTCGTTATGATGCAAACGTATGATACCAATCGGGATGGCAAGCTGGAGAAAAGCGAGCTGGGCAAATATCTTCTGCTTCGGAACTACCTGCTGAAACCGGGACTTTCCAAGGGCTGTACAATGGCGGATACCGACGAAAACGGGCAGACCTCTGAAGAAGAGGCCGCTGCGTATTACGAATCAAAGCTGGAAAAATACCGGGAAAAACTCAATAATCACAACCTCATGATGATAGAGATCTACGATCTCAATAAAGATGGCAAACTGGAAAAGAGCGAACTGAGCGACTATTTTAAGTTTCGGGATCACTTACTGGACAAAATAAAAATTCAGGGCGGACAAACGCAATAATTCTGAGGAGCTTCCCATGGTGAAGAACAGCGTGATAGCGGATGTTTGCAGTCAACTTCAGACATCCGGGACGATTCGGGAACTATGCCAAAGCGCATTGCGGTTGATTCAGGAACGGTTGCAGTATGAACGGGTTTCCATTTTTTTGAAAGAAGCGCCGGCAGACAGCGGCGAACCGTTTTACGGCTTTTACCGGGCGGATCAGCCTGTTGAAACCAAAGACCATCTGGCTCGACTGATGAATGGCATTCGCACCGGCGACCGGACAACCATCTTGGATAAAAAGGCTAACGTGCTGGATTTTGACGGAACTGTTCCGGGACAGGCGGATCGATTGTGCGTTCCCCTTGTTGCCAAGGGTGAGGAGCTGGGCTGGCTTATTGCGGACAATTTTCCGGATAAAGCCGGGTGGAAGCGTGCATCCATCGAGATCTTTCAGATTTTATCTGTATTTCTTGCCGGCACCCTTTTGAATAAGAAAGAAGCGGCTCAGCAAATGACGGAAGATCGGGACGAACTGATCCGGGAAAAAGAGACGGCAAAACAGCGCGCCACGTTCATCAATAACATTTTTGATCATCTGGAAGACCGGATTTACTTCAAAGACCGGCAATCCCGTGTGCTTGGAGGAAACAAAGCCTGGCTAAAGGCTAAAAAGGCTGGCGCCATTGATGAACTGCTCGGAAAAACCGATCTGAATTTTTATTCCGCTCCGCTGGGACAGCAGTTATACGACAGAGAACAAAAGCAGATGGCGACCGGTGAAGTGACGCGCATTTGTG
>JALOTS010000304.1 GCA_025457785.1 Pontiellaceae bacterium
GCTATGAACTCTGGACCGCCGATGAAGTTTTCCTGACCGGAACCGCCGCCGAAGTGATTGCGGTCTCTGAGCTCGATAAACGTCTCATCGGTTCCGGAAAACCCGGGCCGGTAACCCGGAAACTGGGTCAGGCCTACCGGAAGCTCGCCGGAACCGAAGGGATCCGGATCGCCTGACTGCCGCCGTTTGCTGCGTCCAATCTCTGGATGGAACTGATATGAAGTGTGATCTCTGCGAAAAAGAAGCGGTTGTGCACCTGACACAGGTTGTGAACGGTGAAATGAAGGAAATCCATCTCTGCGAGGAACACGCCGTTTCGCAGGGGATTGATCTGAACAGCCCGATTTCTATCACCGATATTCTGATGGGCCTCAACGGCCCTCAGAAAAATCTGGCCGGCGAGTTGAGTCTTGTCTGTCCGAAATGCGGCATCGCCCGCGAAGAATTCCGTAAAACCGGACGTCTCGGCTGTCCGGACTGCTATAAAACCTTTATGGCGGAACTGACGATGGCGATCAAAGCGATGCATCAAAGCGGGCAGCATCTCGGAAAAATTCCGGCACGCGAAGGAACGCAGACGCGGATCAAGTCGAAAATCGCTCATTTGCAGCAGGAGCTGGATGCGGCAATCGCGCGTGAAGATTTTGAAAAGGCGGTCATGCTGCGCGATCAGATTAAACTGTGCCGTGAAGAGCGCGCTCCGGATGAAAAAGGAGACAAATCATGACGACACTTGCCGGGCTTTTGCAGCGTCATGGCGGCTGGCTTGAAGCGGGACCGGAAGAGGGGCCTGTCATCAGCAGCCGTGTTCGTCTCGCCCGCAATCTGCGGGATACCACCTTCCCCGGCTGGGCCTCAAAAAAGATCCGCAACCGGGTCTGGAACGATGTGAGCCTGGCCTTTGAGCAGATGCCCGATAACGGGAAATTCCTCCGCTGGCGGATGGATGAATTGACTTCGCTGGACCGCGATTTGCTTTTTGAACGTCACCTGATCAGCCGCGAACTGGCTGAACAGCCGTCCGGCAGCGGGGTGTTTGTGAATGAAGACGAATGCCGTGCGGTCATGGTCAATGAAGAAGACCATATCCGGCTGCAGTCGCTGCAGCCCGGAATAAATCTGCAAAAAGCATGGGCCGTTGCCGATGAGCTGGATAATGAGCTGGAAAAAAACCTTTCGTATGCCTTTTCCAGCAAGCTCGGCTACCTGACCGCCTGTCCGTCGAACGTCGGCACGGGCCTGCGTGCCAGCGTGATGCTTCATCTTCCCGGACTTGTACTGACGCAGGAAATCAAGCCGGTCATCAATGCCGTTTCGAAGATCGGTCTGGCGGTGCGCGGACTCTGGGGAGAGGGTTCTGAGGCTTCCGGTCACATGTTCCAGATTTCAAATCAGATTACGTTGGGCCGTACGGAACTCGAAATGATAGCCAATATCGAGCAGATTGTTCAGGAGGTCATTGAGCACGAAAAAAATGCGCGTCTCCGGCTGATGGAAAAACAGGAAATCCGGGTTCACGACCACGTCGGCCGGGCGTACGGTATTCTGGCTAATGCCGCGTTGATTTCCACCGGGGAAGCGCTCGACCTGCTTTCCGCTCTGCGGATGGGCGTGGATCTCGGTTTGCTGCCTATCGTCCGCCGCGAAATCGACCGGCTTTTTATCCGGATTCAGCCGGCTCACCTGCAGAAAAAGGGGAACGTGTCGTTGAGCCCGGAAGAACGGGACATCCGGCGCGCACAGCTCATCCGCAATTTTCTAAAAGACAAATGAGACATCCTGTTGACAAAATGTATGAAAAACACACGAGTTGATCAAAGGTTTGCCGCCCTTAAAACGGCGGGCAAAAAGGGATTTATTGCCTACATCGGAGCAGGGGATCCCTCCCTTGATGCCACGGTGGATACAGTTTTGCGGCTCGAAGAGGCCGGAGTGGATCTGGTTGAACTCGGTCTTCCGTTTTCCGATCCGCTCGCCGACGGACGGGTCAATCAGGATGCCGCCACCCGCGCGCTGGCCGCCGGTTCCACCTTTCACGGAGTGATGGACTGTGTCGCCCGAATCCGCGAACGCTCTCAAATTCCCATGATCTTCTATGCCTATCTCAACACGCTTTGCGCCCGCGGCTTTGACCGGGCGATGAAGGAATCCGCCGCCGCCGGCATCGACGGTTTTCTGGTTCTCGACATGCCGCGCGAAGAGGCCGGGCCGTACCGCAAATTTATTTCCGGCGCGAATCTCCATAACATTGTCCTGATTACGCCCACCACGCCCGAGGAACGGATGAAACAGATTGTTAAAGAGGCGGACGGGTTTGTCTATTGTGTATCCCGCGAAGGTGTTACCGGCGTGCGCGACTCGATTGCGGAAGGGGCTCGCGGACTGGTCGCGAAAATCAAACAGCACACGTCGCTGCCGGTCGCGCTTGGATTTGGTATCGGCACGTCGCAGCAGGCTGCGGAAGCCGCCACCTTTTCCGATGCCGTTGTCGTCGGCAGCGCCATCGTCAATAAATTTCATGACCATCCGCACACGTCCGAAGGTCGTGCCGCCGCCGCGAAATTTGTTGCCGAAATGGTCCGCGCCGTAAAAGGGGTTTAAAAAGCCATCGTCGTCCGCTGTTTTGGCGGATTAGAGCCGTTCCATACCTTTCGGTTTGCTGAGAATGATGTGGCTGAGCATCGCACGGCGCAGGCTGTTTCGGTCGGCGGGATTGATGATATGTCCACACATTGGAATTTTTTCCGCCCGTTTTTCCAACCCTTGGATACGCAGATTCATCGACGGCTGTTTCATTGCGACCGATGCGTTGCGGAAGGCTTTCATCGTCGGGCGGATGTCGATTTTCGGAACCTCGGCGACCGGTTTTAAAACCGGCGGAGGGAGAGGCGGCGGTTCCGCTTTCCCCGAAAAAACGGGCAGGGCGGCAAGCTCGTTCGAAGACCAATGGTTTTCCGGGGTGGATTCTTGTTTTCCCATTAATTCGGCATAGTCCGGCAACGGAATCTCGACCGGCTGCTGCCCCGACAGTTGACGCAACAGGTCGGAAAGCTGATTTTCCGCAGGTTCCGGCTGTTCACCGGAAGCTGCGGTTGCGGGAGGTCGGCGTTTGTTTTTCTTAGAGATTCCGCCGGCGATTTGGGCAATCACCCAGAAAACGCCGACGATCAGCCAGACCAGGTCATCTCCGCCTGCTTTGATGATATTCATTTAACCCTTCCGGTTTGTTTTCTGACGGGAATTAACCCTGTTTTGTTTCTTCACCAGCCAGAGATTCCCGCATCGAGGTATCCGCCATTACATTTTGCATGCGATAGAAGTCCATCACGCCGAGGTGCCCGTC
>JALOTS010000305.1 GCA_025457785.1 Pontiellaceae bacterium
TTGCATCCATTAATCATGTTCTGCTCACGCACATGCACCCCGATCATATCGCGATGCTCGCCAGTCTGATTATCGAGCGGTTGAATTTGTCCGGGGTTAACGGTGACTGCACGTTCGTTTCGCCCGAATCCATTCAGGATTATATGGACTTTTCTGAACTTCGGGGAATTCCGGGTTATACGCAACCTGATGCCGTTCCCCCGACGTGGTGCGGCTTAACGCTCAATGCCGTTCTGACCAATCACCCCCGGAAAAATTTCGCCTACAAAATGTCGGACACTGCCGCCACCGTGGTTTGGACCGGCGACTGTTCCTATTCGCCTGAACTGGCGGATTTCTGCCGCGGAGCCGATGTGATCATTTGTGAGTCCTCCATGAAAGAGGATCACATGAAAAAAGCGCTGGCGTGGGGGCATATGACCCCTTCGCTTTTCGCCAGGCTGATGAACGAAGCCGCGCCCGCTAAAGCTGTCGCGACGCACTTCATGGAACTCGATCCGCCTGAATTTAAAGCGGAAGCGCAGAAATATCTGAATGCCGGCATCGAACTGATTGCGGCTCACGACGGACTGATTCTCGACTTAAACAGTTGAGCGAAGAAGCTTTTTCGCCGCTTCCCCATCCCTCCATCCCACTGTTCCTTTATTCCCGCATTCCAAAGGATGTTGTCCTCAGGCCGGGAGCCGGATAAAAAACGTTGTGCCGCAGTTTCTGTTTGTTTCAAAGGAAATCGTGCCGTTATGTTCTGTTACAATGGAGTGAACCACCGCCAGACCGATGCCGACACCCTCTTTCTTACCGCTGGTTGAAAACGCATCGAACAGATTGTGCTGGATCTCTTTAGGAATTCCCGGGCCGTTGTCCGTCACGCTGAGAACAATTTTCTGCCCTTCTTTGCAGGCGGAAAGGATCAGCGTCCCTCCGGGTGATTTCATCGCCTGCGCCGCATTGCCCGCCAGATTCTGGAGAACCCGCAACAGCTTTTTGAAGTCTGCGGACAGACACAAATCAGTGGGTGTAATGACTAATTTGATCGACATGCGGGAAAAGTATTCTTCGTACAGATGGCGGAACCGTTCCAATAAATCCTCCACTTTAAACAGCTCTTTCTGGATAGTTACCTGTCCGCGTGAAAAATCCATTATGTCTTCCGCCATGTCGGTCATGCGCTGGATTTGCTGAGAAATCATGTCGCAGTAGGGCCACGCCTCCGCGCTTTCGTTCAGGATGCATTCTGAGGCCATACTGATGACGGCAAAGGGATTACGGAAGTCATGCAGAATGCCGCTGACCATTCCTCCGAGCAGGCTCATCCGTTCCTGACGGATCATGTCCTCGACATGCCTCTGGTTGGCCGAGCGCATCCGGTGAATGGTGTGCGCGGCCAGACGGAACAGAGCCACCGGATCGTGCAGTGCCTTCAGAATGATTTCGCGGGAGATTGTCGCAACACGCATTTTTTCAACGGCCTGGGCATCGGCGCAGCGAGGGGCATTGTCAATCAGGCCGAATTCGCCCAGAAAATCATTTTCCTGAACATAACCGAGGAGAACGGGCGATCCATTCGGGTTGTTTTTGCGGATGGCGGCGGAACCTTCGAGAATCAGGTAAAGACAGGTGGACGGTTCGCCTTCCCGGAGCAGATAAGCGCCGGACTCAACCGACCGGACTTCGGCATTCTGCATCAACATGATGTCGGTTTCCGGTTTGAAAAAGGAAAGAAACTGATGATCGCGAAGTTCCATAACGCCTCCCAATTTGATTGACCGTACTATACGGACAGTTCTGTGGTGATACCAGAAAAACTTTATCCGGAATTTCAACGAAGTGGAGCGGGTGACCTGAGGCGTATGCGCCGAAAGTGCCTGCGGTATCTCCGCAGGACCACGGAACCGAAACCTGCGGAACGAAGCGGAGCGGGTGACCTGAGGCGTATGCGCCGAAAGTGCCTGCGGTATCTCCGCAGGACCACGGAACCGAAACCTGCGGAACGAAGCGGAGCGGGTGAAGGGAATCGAACCCTCACAGCCAGCTTGGAAGGCTGGAGCTCTACCATTGAGCTACACCCGCATGAGAAGGGCCAAGACGTTACCTGACTCGCGTTCAGAATCAAGCTTCTTCTCCATGATATCAAACTTTCTTATGCCGCTGTTCTTTCGTGGCAAACATCTAAATTCATCCGCAGATAGAACCGCCGATTACCACAGATGAAAGAAGATTTTTTACCACAAAGTGATGTCCGAGGGGTTCGGAGGGGATGCCGGGCAGACAGGAGTGTCCGCCCCCCGCTCTAAAAGATACTCCGCGAACTCTGCGCCTTTGCGAGGAATTCTAAACAGAGATTGCTTATTGCAGGCGGACATCCAGTTTGTAAAAGCATTTCCCGGCAGTGCTGTGAAGGGTGTCGGTAACCACTCCGCCGGTGTAATTAGTGTACAGGGGTTGGAAACTGTTCAGCAGATTGGTGCTCCAGTACACGTTGTAAACGCGGCCGGTCACAGCGTTCCACTGGATCATTCGTGCAGAGGACGGAGGACAGACAATGGATGCCAGAAAACGCGATGCCGGGTTCGTCGGGTTGAGCCCGGCGATATAGGCCTGAATCATCGTATTAATGCTGTTCGAACAAACCGCATTCGGATTGGTATTTGTTGCGTTGCCGAAATACTGAAGTTCCCATGCA
Organism: Pontiellaceae bacterium; assembly: GCA_025457785.1. Classification (GTDB taxonomy): domain Bacteria; phylum Verrucomicrobiota; class Kiritimatiellia; order Kiritimatiellales; family Tichowtungiaceae; genus Tichowtungia. The sequence continues at coordinate 2,684 of JALOTS010000305.1, forward strand.
TTTGGAAGTCCGTCGCCGTCGATGTCAAACGCTGAAACCCAGTTCCAGGTGATTGATGAGACGATCTCCGTGAGTACAATCGCGCCCGTATTATTGGTCAACCCGGATACGGGGATTGCCCCGGAACCCGTCCAGCCGGAACAGGTATAGTTGGTGCCGCCTTCACTGACGGCAGAAGCGACCGAGCAGGTCACCGTCGCCCGCCATGCGTAAAGATTTGTTCCAACACCTGGAACCGGCGTGCCATGCGTCGAGGCGACCGCGAGGGTATAGTCGCGGGAATCCACTGCGATAGTGGTGGTTTTTTCATATGTAGCAAAGCGCACCGGCCACACGTAGTAAGTTTCGGTTTTATGACGATTTACCACGGGGCCAAAACGCATTCCCACAAACCATGCGTAGATAGCATTCATGTAAGGATATGTTGTACCCGACCAGTAGTCGAGATTCTGCACACCGGCAAAAGGATGACCTGCGGGCAACGCTGGGCTACTCTGTCCGTAGTCTACCAGACTCATCAGTTCCTTCTTGTCCGGCAGACGCCAGTCGGACTGGCCGCCGTAGGAAAGCAATTCGCAGTATGCCAGCGCCTGCGACCAGGTCCTGTTCGTCGCAAAGCTTTTCTGCCATATCAGGCGGGTCACCAGGTCCGTGACCGT
>JALOTS010000306.1 GCA_025457785.1 Pontiellaceae bacterium
ATTAGGGGTCGGACCCGTCTAACCTGCAGCAGCCTCCGCTCAACCTTTAGCTTTACGACAATCCTTCCATCGGCTTCGGGATCAGCTGCTGCACGCAGCGCCGTCTGTTGCAACCGATTGTTGGTTCATACCAACCCGGCTTCCTGAAAACTGAAATGGCCTTTCTTGGTCACAATCACATGGTCAAGGACGCGCAGTCCGAGAATCTTGGCCGCCTCGGTCAACTGCTCGTGCGTGCGGCGGTCGGCCTCGCTGGGTTGCAGGTCGCCGGAGGGGTGATTATGGGCGAAGATGACAGCGGCGGCGCGGTCGGCAATGACGTCGGCGAACACCTCGCGTGGATGAACAGGGCTCTTGTCGAGCAGGCCGATCGTGACCACCCGCTTTTCAATAACCTCGTTGGCACCGTTTAGGGAAATGCAGATAAAATACTCCTGCTGTTTTCCGGCAATGTCGGCCACCAGCGGCACGATATCTTGCGCGACAGTTATTTTGACCGTTTCTTTCAGCAGATGCCGCCGGGCAAGTTCAAACGCCGATAGGATTTGAGCAGCCTTGGCAAGGCCCATACCGGAAACGGCGAGCAGATGATCCAGTGTCAGCCCTGCCTTATGCTCCCGAATTAGACCGGCAACCTGCCGGGCAATCGTGCGCACGTCAACACCCGCTGTGCCCATGCCAAGAATCGCTGTAACCAGTTCCTCATCGGTGAGGGCCGAAGCACCTTTCTCTCGCAGCTTTTCGCGCGGGCGGCTGTGGGAAGGAAGGTCTTTGATGGTCTTCATGATTTCAATGAATCAGTCTCAGTGTCCAATGAATCAGCCTTAGCCTTTTTCTTGTTAGCTTGAGACTGAGTTATAAGGCGTTCACCCACGCGGTATACAGTCCACCGTTTCGCGCCATCCATCGCTAACCAGTCTGATACAACCCAATCTCTAAGCAACCGTGTTGCTGTCGGACGGGAAACCTTCAAAACGCTGACAATATCAGCGTTTTTCAGAAATCCGTGCCGCTGGAGGATAGGAAGCATTCGAGCCAAGTCCTCCGGAACCTCTGGTCCGGCTGATAGCGGTTCATGCACGACATAAACGCGACTTCCTTTCGAGAGAGACCTCGCAATTCCCTTTCGGATCATGTCTTTAATGGAAAACGATGCGCCATAAATATCTGTTCCGATTACATCCTGATAGTTTCGGCTGGTAAATCTGCAGTCATGGGCATGAGCGTAGGCCAGTATGCGTTTCTGGTCTCCGGAAAGTTCCACTTCTTTGAACTTAGACAGCCATTCCAGCGTGGCGCGGTCATAGATCGGTTCGTTGCGCAGAGTCACCTGCACCACGCCACCGATGTCATCAAAACGGGGCGGATAGCAACCGGCCTTCTCCATTTCATCGAACATGCGCGGCACGCCTTCGCCGAGCTCGCGCATATAGCCCAGAATGGTCAGGGTGCGTACGATCAATGGATTACGGGAACAATGGACATGTTTCCGTTGTGCCAAAGCTGCGAGTGTCACCGGCGATGGCGGCAAACCAGGGCTGCGCACTTCAATCCGGTCGTCGAACATCCAGACCTCAACGCCCAGCCCTCGTATACTGTAGTCGCGATGCACCACTGCGTTGACGATAGCCTCCTGCCAGGCAAAGGTTGGATACTCCAGTTTTTCGATGAAAAACAAGTCGTGCAGTTGGTGCCGTTCGCGGATGAAAGGTTTGATCGCATCAAAGGCCCTGTCCAGCAGAATGGCAAGTGGCGCTTCAATCCGGAACCGCTTGGCAATATTCAACTCCGCCCCAGACTTGCGTACAGTGCCTTCCCATCGGACAAAATCAATGCCGCACCGCTCATGCCAGCGCAAAGGATCGCGGCCGAACAGGAGGAGCGCAGCCAAGGTCGGCACAGCATGTCCATTACGGCCTTCGATCAATCGCAGGCGAGCCAGCACACCACGCGCCGAAATACCTGCCCCGATCTTCTCGGCGAACTTCGCCAGAAGGTTATCATCAAAGTCTTCGAGGCGGCCGCCGGCAGGAAAGGTACGCTCGAACAAGCCCTGATGCTTGGCATCCTTCAGCGCCTTGATCTTGTCTTTGTCGAACGGCTGATTGCTTGGACCAACACGCAAGAGGCAGCGGCTGTCGGCCAAAAGATGGACGGATGGACTCCAATCCACCTGGAAATGAAGGAGGCGCTTTTTCTCACTGGAAACAACCTCATGGACGACACAAGGCAATGGCGGGCTGACATAGTTGCGATTCTTCGGGACACCCAGCAGAAGTTGCACCTTGTCGGCGGGATGAGGTACGCCGGACACCTCGCCGTCGTTCTCGATACCCACGACCAATTCTCCGCCGTCCGCATTGGCCATGGCGGAAAGCGTCTCGGCAATGTCGTGGGCCAGATCGGCCGCTTTACGATGTCGCACCCGGCCCGAAGCGCGGTCAAGCGCAGATTTCCGCTCGAAAAACTGGCCCTCTTCTGCCTCGATCCATCGTTGAATGTCACGGTCAATTTCCATGTCTTAATCCACAATTAAGAATCCAAAATCAACATTTCTTTTCCTCGCCCCACACCTCCGCCAGCTTGGCCTTTATCTTTGTCTCCATCCGCGCGATCAGTTCGCGGTTGGCGGCGACCAGTGCCTGCTCGGCTTCGATCTCGGCGACGATGGCTTGCTGGGTGGCGAGGGGCGGGAGGGGGAGTTTTATCGACGTGATCATACCGAGGGTTAAGTATCTCGTTAGCCCGCCAATGGATTTCTGTTTCAAGTCGAGCAGATTGGCATTCAGAATATACTTCAGGATGCCGTATGTCATTCTGTCTAAGAACTCGGCCTTCACAGTGATGATGTAGGTTCTTTGGTAGGCGTTGAATTTGCCGCGATAGTGTTTCACGTCAAAATCCCCGCTTGCATTGTTTCCGCTGAGTAGAATTGCTTCGCAATCGAAAGCATACTGATCAATTTGAAAAACGTCTTTTGAGCATGTAAAGAACGGATAAGCCCCGCCTGCTACTGCAGCATTAGAATTCAGTTTTCCGGTTTTGATGTCACAAACATCTCCGAGGCAGATTGTCGGCCAGTCGGGGTGGATGGGGATGTGGGGGCGGTAGTTGTCGAGGACGGCGCGGGCGCCGTCGATGACTTTCTGGTAGCCCTCGATCTCCGCCACGATCTCCCTCTGCACCTCCAGCGGCGGGAGAGGGATTTGGATCGCTCCGATTTCCGATAGTCGCAGGGACGGGTAAGCTTGGTCCGGCGTTATGTCACGGGCATCAACCCGACACAAAAGATGATAGACGAACTTCGGAAGTGCCTTCGATTCATCGCAAATGATG
>JALOTS010000307.1 GCA_025457785.1 Pontiellaceae bacterium
CCGGATCGCCAAGACCAATCATACGCAGTTCAGAATCCGTTTCGCCACGGATGATGATAATGATTCTGCGGATGACTACCTCGGTTTCTACTCCGGCGAAAACGCGAGTTCGACCAACCGGCCGATCCTCGAAGTCACCTATCAATAGTCCGGTGTAAAATGCTGAGCCTGCTGCGGAACCTGTTCCGCAGCGGGCTTTTTTTATCGGGCGATCAGACGGGTTAAATAGGCGGCGGAGACGCAGCCAAAGTTTGTGCGCTGAGGGATGACCCGCTGAGTTTCGGCGGAACAGCCCATGCCGGCGGCTTTGTTATTTCCGATTAGGGTACCTGTCCGGTGCTCTAATCGGAAATAGGGGCAGGAACCGTCCGGGGTTATGGAACCAGAACGTTCAGTGCACGGGGTCGCACGGTGATGTTTATTTCCGCCGGCGCCTGAACCAGTTCTCCGTCGATCTGCATCGGCCCCGGTTTTCTTCTGCAGACGGTCAGGGTCGTAAATTCGAGAGTTTTAATTTTGTCCAGCCGGTCAATGGTTCCGTCAAACAGTTTTCCAATCATGGGAACAATCCAGGGCAGGTCGCGCTGACGCAGCGTAACGAGCTGCAGTTTTCCGTCATCAGCCCGTGCATTCGGCGCGATTTGCGCGCCTCCGCCGTATTGACTGAGGTTGGCGATGGTGCAGACCAGCGGGTCTTCGAGAAGAATTTCATCGCCGTTGTCCGGAAGAATGAAGAAGGGTTCCGGGGTGTAGTCGAAGAGTTTATAGACCCCGGCAAAAACGTACGGCAGAACACCGCGCACAGGCGATTTTTCGAATGCATCAACCAGTGCGGCATCCCAGGCGAGCGAACAGGTTACGAAAAAGGGATGTTCACCTGCATAGCCGACATCAATGGTCTGGGCTTCAGCATGTGCCAGCGCTTCGGTGGCTTTGGCGATATCGAGCGGCGTGTCGAAGTGACGGGCGAATCCGTTGCCGCTTCCGGTGGGGATGACACCGAGCGCGGTGTCGGTGCCGATGAGTACGCTTCCGATGGAGTTGACCATGCCGTCGCCGCCCACGACGAGCAGTTTTTTAACACCGTCTTTCACAGCGCGGAGCGCCTTGGCCTGTCCGTCTTTTTTTGAGAGGCTGAACTGAACGGAAAGTTCGGCTTCGGGTTTGTCCCAGTGCTGAATGAGTTCCCTGCAAATCCGGTCGAGGGCGACACCCAGACCGGAATTCGGGTTAATCAGAATGCGGACTTTGTTTGCGGATTTCATGTTTTGTAAATCAGACCGCTGCGGATTTTTTCCGCAGCGGACGGGGCATCGATAAGTTCGATGAGTTTAAGGGCGAAATCAAAGGCGGTTCCCGGGCCCTGGCTGGTGATGAGGTTGCGGTCCGCAACCACGGGTTCGCCGGAGCGGTCGGTGCGGGACATTTCTTTTTCGACACCGGGGTAACAGGTAAAGGCTCGTCCGTCAAGGATGCCCGCCTGATGAAGCGCCAGCGGGCCGCCGCAAATGGCGGCAACCCATTTTTCTTCGATGTCGAAAATCCGGATGGTTTCCTGTACGCCGTCATGGCTGCAGAGCGCCTGCGACCCGGCCGCGCCGCCGGGCAGGATGAGCAGGTCAAACGACAGCAGATCGAGATCCTCCCACCGGGCATCGGGAAGGAGCCGGATTCTGCGCGAGGCGGTAACGGCTTCTCTGCCGTGCAGTCCGGCGAGGACAACCTCCCAGCCTGCGCGGCGAAGAACATCGGCCGCAATAACCACTTCCATTTCTTCACAGCCGTCGGCGAGGGGTATTAATGCGCGAATCATCGGGGTCTCCTTTATTTATCTTCTGCACAACGGGCCAATTCGCTTGAAATCATGGCAAGCGAACCGGCGGGCAGGGGCGATTCAATGGTACTTTCGAAAAGGGCGGGCAGCTCGGTTTCCGTGCAGATGCGCACGCCGCCGATGTTGGTCTGTCCTCCCTGCGGCGGGTTTCCGACAAAGCAGACGGCGGGGTAAACCGGCGCTTCGGGGCAGCCGGTCCGGGAAAGATAGTCGAGCAGCGCCGCCGTCTGTTCTTTTACCTGTTTAAGCGGGGAACGTCCGGGAACTTTCCCGTTGCAAAGCACCTGACCGTTTTGGAAGGTGATTTCGCCGCTCCAGTTTTTGGTTTCAATTACAAAGATTCCGGCGGGCGCGACGACGATGTGATCGAAGAAGGGTCCGGACGGATCAAGCTGGATGTCGTTAAAGACCGTGTGGTTTGAGGGCAGAAAGGAAAGAATCCGCGCAACCTTCTCTTCGCCCTCCGCGCCTTTCAGAAAACTGCGGAGCCGTTTTGCGCTCCAGAGCATGAACCCCGCGAGAGCCGCTGCCAGCAGAACGAAGAGAACTCCGGCGTGGGAGGTGGACAGGCGGGGCACCGGCAGGGCGGCGTGCAGAAGCCAGCCCGCCGCGATACAGATGGGAATCAGCGGCCAGAAAACACGCATCGGGCCGATCATTCGAGGGCCTTCTCCGGCGGTTCCATACACTTTTGCAAAACGGGCTGGGCTTTTTTCATTTCTCATGCGGGATAACATAGCGCAGTTTCCGCCGCCTGTAAACTTGACCTTTCAATTCAAAAAGAGCTTATTTATCGGCCATTGAATCGTTATGAAAGGGACTTGCTTTGAAATCAAAATCATTTTTCCGCCGCGTGGATTGGTTGTCTTTCGGGATTACCTTCCTGACTGCGCTGACTGTCTATACCCTTACGTTGCAGCCTACCGTGGGGCTGGAGGACTCCGGTGAACTGATTGTCGCCTCGGACTATCTCGGAGTTCCGCATCCGCCGGGCTATCCGATCTGGTCGCTTTTAACCTGGTTTTTCCAGTGGATTTTTCATGGCGTGACCTATCACGGGTATCCGAATCCCGCCTGGGGAGTCAACTTTTTCTCGGGTTTCGCCGGGGCGCTGGCCTGCGGTATTCTGGCGCTGCTGGTGAGCCGTTCCGGGGCGGACATTCTGGGCAGTCTTAAAAAAGAAACGAACGTGCTGGGTGAAAAGACGGAAAGCCTTTTCTGCTGTGTCGCCGGGATTTCGGGCGGCTTGCTGCTGGCCTTCAGTCAGGGCATGTGGTCGCAGGCGGTGATTGCCGAGGTTTACTCTCTGAATATCCTCTTCCAGACCGCCGTGCTTCTTTTTCTCTACCGCTGGATGATGGAGCCGGAAAACCCCAAGCCGCTGTTTCTGATGGCTTTTACCTTCGGGCTCGGGCTCACCAATCACCAGACCCTTCTGTTTATGGGTTCCGGCGTTGCGCTGGTGGTGTTTTTGCGTCATATCCGGCTGGCCCGT
>JALOTS010000308.1 GCA_025457785.1 Pontiellaceae bacterium
TCAGTTCCGTCCGAAAACCTCTGATCCGGATGATGCGTTAGTTGACTATTACGCCAAAGTATCCATCAGCGGTTACAATGTACATATGCTCAATTTGCATTTCGCAGATCATTATGACGGTTCAATTGGAGGATCAGCCGACCCATCATATGGCCTTGTGGAAGCGACTCAGGCATTTATGCAAAGCAAGCTGGAATCTCTGGCCGCCGTGAAAACGGATAGCGACATTATTGTTGTTTTAGCGCATTCTACCGGCGGTGATTTTGTGGATCAGGGGCGGATCAATTCGACCAGAAAAACACTGCTTCTCTCTACAGCAGATCTTTGTGTTTCCGCCACAACACATAAATTCGGATGGTGGGACCGGTATAAAACCTACGATAACGGAAACGCGGCTGTTTCTTATAACTCCGGTTCGGTAGGGAATTCAGGCGACCAAAACGGCTACATGGATGTTCATGTTCTTTCGAACCCAACCCGCATCACGATTCAATACATTTCAACCGTTAAGTCCAGCCGGACGCTGCACACGGGTGTTCTCGGTTCTCAGCCTGACTCCGGTAAGTATGGTACCCCGATTATTAAGAGAATCAACGGCCCGTGGGGTGTGGTTGATTGGAACAATTTGCCGTTGGACGGTACAGCGGGGGTGAACAATGCCGCCTATGTATCCCAAACCGTTCCAACCAGTATGGTCGCAGGACAAACCGCCAGTGTGACGGTGAAAATGAAAAACACCGGAACGTCCACCTGGTCGCCTGCTGAAGCTCAAAAACTGGGCAGTCTGGGTGACTCAAATACCTGGGGGCTGGTTCGTGTTAATTTGGCGGGTTCGGTCGCGCCGAATCAGACCAATTCGTTTACCTTTAATATCACGGCGCCTGCCACGGCCGGAACGTATTCTTTCCAATGGAGAATGGTAGACGACGCGGGCAGTAATATCGGCTGGTTCGGTGCCAATTCGGCACTCCAAAGGATCACCGTGTCCTCCGGTGCCATGACGACCGTTCCGTGGGTAACGAACCTGACGGTGGCCGCTGCGGGAACTGCGATCACCAACGCCGGGCTGGTGGTCAGCGGTGTGAGCCAGGAATACCACGCGACCGTTCCGGCCGGTAAGATCTTCAGCCAGACTCCCGGCGGAAATACGTCGGTTGCCCGCGGATCATCGGTCGCGCTGGCGGCATCGCTGGGTCCGCAGCCTCAACTGGTGCTGAATAATTCGTTTGAGACCAATACGGCCTCCTGGACGCTTTCAGGCTCCGGTGTCGCCAGATCGACAGCGGCTCACGCCGGCAGCGGGGTTGCCTCGTTGCGGTTTAATGCGGCCAACAGCTCTGCGACGCAAAGGGTGGCGATTGTATCGGGTAAAACCTATGACATCAGCACCTATGCGTATGTTTCAGCACGGACGGCTGGACAGGTTGTTTTTGACACGGGAGATAAGTATGACGGTGCCGGTCAGGGCCAGTTCGTGTTGAGTGCCGCGAATGGCGGCTGGACGAAGTATTCGGGGAGTTTCACGGCAACCAACACCAGTCTGACGGTGCGAATGTTCTCGGAAGGGTTTGCCGGGACGGCCTATTTCGACCAGATCGAGCTGAAGCCCCGCTAGCAGCATCAGAGCGCTAACGCCATCTGCGGAATACCATCCGCAGATGGCATTGGAGAAGGAGGTTGGCGAGGAAGAGTTATAAATTTTTAAGGTAAGGCTTTCATCAGAAAGGGGGGCACAGGACGGCGGGTGGAACATTCGATAGCGGGATGGACCTTATCGTAAATTCAAAAGCAAGGGAGCGGCATTTGTCAGGAAAAAATTGAAACTGCATCATTAACAAGGAGAACGGGTATGAGATTGATCCATAAAGTGTCTATTATGAACTGGTTGAGAAGATTGGCGACAGCTGTCATTTTTATGGCGGCGGGCAGTTTTTGTGCCTATGGCGGCGATGTAGTCGGCAAGGTAACAGTCGGTTATCAGGGATGGCTTTCTGCACCTAACGATGGATCGCTGGTAAACAAATGGAAGCATACCAATATGGAATGCTGGCCGAGTGTGAGCGAATACACGACGACGTTTTCAGGATGTGAGTTCTCTCAGAAAGGGTCGAGGCAACCGCCCTACTACGGCGATTTGGGGAATGGTCAGCCGGCTAAAATGTTTTCGAACTATACCGATCAATCCGTAAACAAGCATTTCGAATGGATGAAGCAGTACGAGATTGATTGCGCGGCGGTTCAGCGGTTCGGATCCGAGCTGGGGGATTCTGCCATGAAAGCGTATAAAAACGGGATCGCCAACAAAGTAAAAGCGGCGGCCGAAACCTACGGGCGCAAGTATTACATTATGTACGACATTAGCGGTTGGGACAGTTTTCAGAGCCAGATCAAGACCGACTGGACGGATACCATGAAATCGCATACGAATTCTTCGGCGTATGCGAAGGAAGGCGGCAAGCCGGTTGTTTGTGTTTGGGGGATTGGTTATTCCAGCCGGCCGGGCAGTCCGAGTTCGTGGACCGATGTGGTGAACTGGTTCAAGGGGAAGGGCTGTTACGTGATCGGTGGAGTTCCCGGCAATTTCCGCAGTATTTCCAATAAGGATGCCTTTAAAGCGTGTAACATGGTGATGGCCTGGCATGTGGGCCAGACATCTAACTTTGACTCGCTTTTTCGGGATGATATGACGTGGTGCAAAGATAATAATGTAGCGTATCAGGGAGATATTTATCCGGGAACGTCCTTTTACAACTCGGATCCAGCTAACTGGCCCAAAAATAAGATCAAGAGAAATCACGGCGATTTCATGTGGTCGCAGTTTGCGGCGGCAAGAAACAGGGGGGTTCAAAGCATTTATATCTCAATGTTTGACGAAGTTCAGGAAGCCACGCAGATTTTTAAGGTTGCCGAAAATTCATCTCAGGTTCCTAAGGACAAGTATTTTCTGACCTTGGATGCGGACGGCACAGCCTGTTCTTCCGATTTTTATCTCCGTCTGACACGGGATGGCGGGAAAATGATCAAGGGAATCACTGGCTATGTAACGTCACACCCGACTCCGCATATGGGCGGCGGTCAATTAGTGCTCAACAACTCGTTTGAAACCGACACGGCATCCTGGACGCTTTCAGGCTCCGGTGTGGCCAGATCGACGACGACTCACGCAAACAGCGGGGTTGCCTCGTTGCGGTTTAATGCGGCCAGTTGTTCCGCAACGCAGCGTATAGCGATTGTGTCGGGAAAAACCTATGACATCAGTACCTATGTCTATGTTTCGGCGCGAACAGCCGGGATGGTCGTTTTCGACACAAAGGATCAGTATGAC
>JALOTS010000038.1 GCA_025457785.1 Pontiellaceae bacterium
CTCGCGCACACGCTGCCGCGTCTCGACATCATACAGCACCGTGAACACCTTGCCGCTCTCCACATCCCGGTCGTTGAAAAAGAACTGTGTTTCAGGCGACAGCGGATTCCAGTAAAACATCGTTCCCTGCTGCGGGTTCCATGCGTGCGTTTTATCAACCGGTATCAGTTCGTTGTTTTTCTGCGTATCAATCAGAAGAATCGTTGCGGCCTCTTCCGGGGCGGGCATACGCTCGATCTGATCGATTTCCATCCCGAGAATATATCGTTCGCCGGCGTTCCACGGGATCGTCTGACACTGCCCGATATATCCGAAAAAATGATGATTCGTTCCGGACGTAATCTGTTCAATCTTCAAATCAAACGGAGGTGCTTCTGTATGCGCCTCCATAACCGTCACGATTAAAAAAAGAATCGCTGCCTGTTGAATCTTTTTTTTCACTTAACCCTCCACTCATCACCCGCTGGTTTTTTCGGAGCGATTAAACACTCCCGTCCATACCATTGGCGAATCTTAAATTCGGAGATAGTGTTAAACAAATCATTTTCGCGGTTCATCAATCCGGGAATATATAGTCAAAGTTTACGACCAGCAGGCTGTCGCCGTAAATGAGCGGCTCGCAGGGCTGATCAAGCGACCCGTCCTCGCCGGTTGCATCGGGGTTTTCCCACAGACGCTGAATCGTGTGGCGCTTCAGATCATAAACCCAGACGGCGTTCATTTTGGAGTCGGTCGTGTAAATTTTATCGGTTGCTTTGTCGTACATGGTTCCGTCACAGCAGCGAAACGCCAGACTGTCGATCAAACATACCGTTTTGTCCACCGAACCGTCCCTGTTAAAGGTCGTTTTGAAAAACTGTCCGCTGCTGAAGAGCCCGACATACAGATTGCCGTCTTGATCAAAATCCATTCCGTCCGCGCCGAACCCGCCCGGCTCGCCTTTATAGGTGACAATCAGATGTTTCTTCTGATCGGCTTTGACCGGCTTACCCTGACTCTGTTCCATCAGGCTGAACCGGAACACACCATTGGTATCACCGCCCTGCCCCAGTGAATGTTCAGTGAATACAAAAAGACTTGCACAGTTTAGGCCCTTCTCCGAATGGCCAGAACAACATGTTATCGTTCATAATTTGTTATCGTTCTTTATCTTTATGCGGCAGTGAGTTGTAAATATTCTAAACGATACATACCTTTTTAATTCATTTTGACTCCATGTTCTTTTATTGAGGGGACTGCCCCTTATTGTGAAACCGTTCAAGCCCGTCTGTTTTTCTTTCTGTTCTTTTGTACTCCGTCTAAGCCGGGCTTCTGTATTCAAAGAACGTTCTCACTCCTCCGCCTCCTTGATGGCCGTGATGTCTGAAACCTCCAGTTCAATCTGGTGGACTTGCAGTTCGTGAAGAAGGCGTTCGTCCACAACATAGCACGCCTCCCTTTTTATTCTCCGGAATCAGTTTACATCCCTAACGGACACTTTACAGCGGGGTATAACCCTACCCTGATCATGGAACGGTAAAAAACCGTCTTCGCCGAAGGTGCCGCCGCGTCAAGATGACGGAATACCGGAACCAAAGGTTATCATCCCGAACACACTCCAACTTAAAACGAAAAACAACCCTGTAACAAACCTATCCCTCAACATGCTTTTTCACCGTCCGCCAGTCGAGATCGGCGCGGCGGGCGACTTCTCCGTAATTCCCGTAACGGGCATAGAGCCGTTTGCAGTAGGCGGCCGTCAGCTCACGGGCGGTCAGTGCGCCCGCGCTCAGTGCGGCGGTTAAGTCAGTGTCGCGGTCAGCGGGAAGTTCAATCGCGTCGCCTTCGTAGGAACCGGTCAGCAAAATCCGCCGCACAGCCTGTTCGAGTTCGCGCACATTACCGGGCCAGCCATAGCCGCGTCCGAAATCTTTTTTCAATACACTCATCACCGGTTCCTGAAGGTCACGCCAGGATTCACCGCTCATTCGTTTCAAAATATGCTCAATCAGCATGTCGAGCTCCGACGGCATTTCCTTTAAACGCTGCCGAAGCGGCGGAACAGTAATCTGGTCGGAACAAAGCCGGTAATAAAAATCATCGCGGAAGGTTCCGGCGCGACGCAGGCCGGTGATGGATTGATTGGTCGCAGCGATCACGCGACCCTCAAACCGCACCTGCTCATGCGAGCCGACCGGCGAAAAGGTGCGCTGTTGCAACACCTGCAACAACTTAATCTGAATCGGCTGGCCGACCTCGCCGATTTCATCGAGGAAAATCGCCCCGTGCGGACTGCATCTCGAAAAAACCCCGTCGTGCTTTTCAACCGCGCCGGTAAAGGCTCCTTTGCGGTGCCCGAACAGCTCCGACTCAATCAGCGCTTCGGGATACTGCGACAGATTGATCGGCACAAAGGCGCGCGTAAAACTCTCGCTGAATTTTTTGGTCGATGGACTATATGGGATAAATCCGGAACGTCCGACCGCAGCCGCCGCCGCGCCCTTCCCGGTTCCGGTTTCGCCGAGCAACAGCGTGGAAAAATCCTCCATGCGGTTCCACAGACAGCGGATGTACCAGCGGATATCGTGAGTAAAAATATTGTCCCACAGCCGCCTGCGCAGCAATTTCATGCAGGCGCTGCCGCCGACCAATCCCCTTGAGATAAAATAATAGGCGCGTCGAACCTGATAAAACATGCCGATATACCGGCAGGCATCGGCATGACTGAACCCGTAGCCCTTCAACGTTTCCAGACATTGGAACGCCACCGGAGCCGAACACGGCTCATCACCTGCAGCAATCTGCTCTTCGATCAGCGCATCAAACTGCTTTTGCACCTGATAAAAAACATAAAACAGAATACTCACCGCCACCGCTTCCGCATCCTTGTCGCTAGCGCTTGCGGCAACAATTTGCCGGGCATTCGCCAGCGTTGAAATATTTTTTTCCAACGCCTGGAAAAGCGGCGCCTGCATTTCATCCCACGTCGCCCCCTCCGGTGCGCCGATAATTTTGCGGTCAATCTCCACCCGGTCATCGCTGAACGGATTGGTAAACGCCGCCTCGGAGGCCATTTTAAAAAATTCAGTGTTCATAACTGCACGTATCCCGATATCCCCCGCTTGGTCTCAGCTTTTTTTGCGCCATGTCATTCTCCTATATATTCATTAAATGACGGTACTCTATTCTTTGAATGAATGTATGTCAAAAATTAATTTTCTCCTTAATTTTTCCAAACAACTAACAATAAACAACTAACAACCTGCACCCAAAACGGGCACGCCCCCTGCATTTACAGCGCTCCGTACAACAAACATTTCAAGGAGCGGCAATCATGAAAAATACATTCAAATGGTTAAACATCTGTCAATTCACCGGAGCACTGAACGATAACGCCTTCAAAATGACTGCGGCCATCGTGCTGGTCAACCGGCTGGGCGCAACAAGCCTGCCGACCGTGCTGGCAATCTGTTCGGTACTGTTCGTAGTCCCTTTTCTCCTGTTTTCAAATTTTGCGGGAACGCTGGCCGACCGCTTCAGCAAGCGCGACATTCTGATCGCCGGAAAATGGCTGGAGGTCGGTCTGCTTATCCTCGCCTTTCCGGCGCTGCTCTCCGGATTGAATTGGGCAATCTACGCCCTGCTGTTTTTCCTCTGCGCCCAAAGCGCACTGTTCGGCCCGGCCAAACGCGGCATCGTGCCGGAGCTGGTCGACGATGCCGACCTCTCCCGCGCCAACGGCCAATTGACCGCAGCCACCTATACCGCCGTCATTCTCGGCACAGCACTGCCCGCACTGGTTATCGGCTATTTAGGACAGCCCGCGCTGACTGTGATCGCAATCTGCCTGATTCTTTCAATCATCGGCACTCTGGCCTCGCATAAACTGGCCCGCGTCCCGGCCGCCGGTTCATCAAAAACGTCATCGCCGTGGATCATCCCGGATGTTGTCCGCACCATGAAAAACCTGAAAAGCGACAACTGGGCCAGACAGGCGGTTTTCGGGCTCATTCTGTTCGACTTCATCACCGCATTTTTTCAGCAGACACTGGTCCTTTTCGGGCAGAGCGCGCTGAACCTTTCGGTCGAAAAAGCCCCGATGCTTTTCCCGCTGGCGGCGGTCGGTATCGGAATCGGCGCACTGCTGACCGGCCGCTTTTCCAAGCACACCATTGAAATCGGCCTGATTCCGGTCGGCGCACTCGGCGTGATGTTCTCGGCCATTGGATTGAGTTCCGCCGCAGGCCCGCTCCAAATCGCGCTGTGGATCGTTACGCTGGGCACCGCGTGCGGCATGTACCTCGTCCCGCTCAATGCATTCATTCAGCAGCGTATTCCGGCAGACCGGCGCGGGGAAGTGTTCGGTGCATCAAACTTTCTGGGCTTCAGCGCGATGATCGCCTCGTCCGGACTGTTTTTTCTGCTCACAAAAATCCTGCATATCGACGCACGCGGCTGTGTCCTGATCACCGGCCTGCTCGCCGCCGTTCCGGCCGTCCTCGCCTGCCTGCGCCTACCGAACTTCTTCACCCGCTTCTGGCTGATCCGCCTGATTCACCGCCTCTATAAAATCCGCTTCCACGGGCTGGAAAATCTGCCGCGCGAAGGCGGCGCCCTGCTGATCTGCAACCACACGGCCTACGCCGACGCGCTGATTCTGCAGGCCGCCACGCAGCGCCCCGTCCGGTTCATTATGTCGCGCGACGTCTTCAAAACCTGGAAATGGGCCAAGCCGGTTTTCAAACTGACCGACTGCATTCCGATCCACACCAGCGACGGCCCGCGCGCCTTGGCGAAATCTCTCCAGGAAGCCCGCCAGACCATGGAAGCCGGATCGATCGTTGCCATCTTTCCCGAAGGCGCACTGACCCGAAACGGCAGCCTGATGAAATTCAACAAGGGCTTCGAAAAAATCGCCCGCAACAGCAACTGCCCGATCATTCCGGCATACATCGGCGATATCTGGGGCAGCATCTTCAGCTTCAAAGACGGAAGTCCCGGACTCCGCCTGCCGAAACAGTTCCCCCGCCGCGTGACTGTCCGGTTCGGCAAGCCGCTGCTGTCATCCACATCTGCCGACGAGGCCCGCCGTATCATCGCTGAACTCGGGGCGGAAGATGCCATCGAAAAGAGTCGGCGGCCCGGACAGACACTCAACCATAAATTCATCCGGCAGGCGCGCCTTCACTGGTTCCGTCCCATTGCAAGCGACACCCTCGGCAGCAAAGCCACCTACGGCAAACTGCTGACCGGCAGCATCGCACTGGCCAACCGCCTCAAACCGTGCGTCAAAAATCAGACGGCTGTCGGCATCTATATGCCCACCACGCTCGGCGGGGCGGTCGCCAACCTGGCCGTCACGCTCTCCGGAAAAACTGCTGTCAACCTCAACTGGACCGCCTCCGCCGATGCCATGAAATCCGCCATCGCACAAAGCCGCTTAAAATATGTCATCACCTCGCGCCGCTTCCTGCAGAAAACGGGACAGCCGGATCTTCCCGTCCGCTGGCTTTATTTGGAAGACCTGCTGAAAAACCTCGGCCACATCGAACGCTTCCGCGCCGTGCGTGCCGCGCTCTTTGCCTCACCGAAACATCTGGCCGGCGGACGCGAACCGCAACCCGAAGATATTGCCGCGATCATCTTTTCATCCGGCACCACCGGAACGCCCAAAGGCGTCATGCTCAGTCACGCCAACCTGCTTTCCAATGTCGAGGCGGTACAGTCTGTTCAGCAGTTCAGCAAAGAAGATTCCATCTGCGCCGTCCTGCCGTTCTTCCACGCCTTCGGTTATTTGGCGCTGCTGTGGTGGCCGCTGCTCAAAGGAACCCGCGTTGCCTATCATCCCGACCCGTTGCAGGCGCAGCGCGTTATTCGACTGATCAGAGAAGAAAAACTGACCGCGCTGCTCATCACGCCCACCTTTCTGCAGACCTACATGCGCAAGGCCTCGAAAGAAGATTTCCAGACCTTGGAAACCGTAATCACCGGCGGCGAAAAACTTTTGCCGGAACTGGCGGACCGGTTTGAAACCCAGTTCGGCATTCGCCCGCTCGAAGGCTACGGCTGCACCGAACTTTCGCCGGTGGCACTACTCAGTCTTAAAAACTTCAGCCGGCCCGGCAGCGCGGGACAGCCGCTGCCCGGCGTAGCCGTCCGGATTGTCGACCCCGAAACGCGCACAACGCGCCCCGACGGCGAAGAAGGCCTGATGCTGATCAAAGGCCCCAACGTCATGCAGGGCTATCTCCACGCGCCCGAAAAAACCGCCGAGGCTCTGTGCGACGGCTGGTACAATACCGGCGACATCGCCCGGATAGACGATGCAGGATTTGTCTTCATCACCGGACGGCTCTCGCGCTTCAGCAAAATCGGCGGCGAAATGGTTCCGCACGGCGCGATCGAAGAGGTTCTCCAAAAAGCCTGCGCAACGGAAGCGCCATGCGTCGCCGTGGTCTCGGTCTGTCATGAAACGCGCGGCGAACAGCTGGCCGTCTGCTACACCCCGGAAGCGGGCGATCCGGAGATCTTGCACGCCATCCTGAAGGACAGCCGCCTGCCCAACCTGTGGATTCCGCGACGTGACCAGTTCTTTGCTGTGTCCGCTTTTCCAATCCTTGGAACCGGCAAACTGGATTTGTGTGCACTGCGTGAACTGGCGGCAAGTCATTAACCGCGAAAGAACACAAGGAGCGCAAAAATGAAATTTGTAATTCTCATAGGAATGATTGGCCTGACCATAGCGGCAATATCTATTTTTCACACGTGCGCAAGTGTGGATGAATCAAACGCACGTATACCGGCCTGTTTTCCGTGTATTTGCACGACTTCAACCATTCACACCTGCGCAGGTGTGAAGGAGTTAAGCTACTCGCCACCCGTCACTCATTCTGAAACCGTCGTGCTGTTGCACGGGCTCTGCCGCACAAGCCGGTCGATGAGCAAAATGGAAAAGGCGCTGAAGGCCGATGGCTATAACGTCATCAACATCAACTATCCGTCACGCTCCGCGACCATCGAACAGCTTGAAAAGCTGGTTTTCAATCCCCTCACCCCGACACTCGACACCCGACACCCGGTTCACTTCGTAACCCACTCCATGGGAGGGATTCTGCTTCTGGATTATTTGAAGAGTCACGACATTCCAAGCCTTGGAAGAATCGTCATGCTCGCGCCGCCGGTTCGCGGCAGCGAAGTGCCCGATAAACTCGGAGACATCAAACTTTATCAATGGATAAACGGACCGGCCGGGAATCAGTTAGGGACCGGGACCAACAGCCTGCCGCTCCGGCTGAAGGAACCGGAAATGAATCTGGGCGTGATTGCGGGCGACCGCAGCATCAACCCGATTCTATCCCTGCTGATTCCCGGTCCGGACGACGGAAAGGTTTCCGTCGCCCGGGTACGACCCGAAGGTGCAGCGGACTTCATCCGTCTGCACGTCACCCACGCCTGCATGATGCGGAATCGGCAGGTGATCAAACAAACCAAAGCGTTCCTGAAAAACGGAGCGTTTCAGAAAGGAAACTCGAAATGAAAATGAATCAAATTCTCTGTGCTGCGGCGCTGCTTGCAACGGCAGGCGTCAACGGGGCCGGATTACTAAAACCGGTCGGTGCGCTGGATTGCGGCGCATCCATTAAATCGCACCGGGTTGAAGTGGTTATTAATAACGGCTTTGCCCAGACAACGGTCGACCAGGTGTTCGCCAACAGCGCGGACACAGACTTCGAAGCGGTCTATTCATTTCCGCTGCCGAAGGAGGCCAGCCTGTCGGAACTCAGCCTCTGGATCGACGGAAAAGAAGTGATCGGCGAAGTGCTCGAAAAAGAAAAAGCGCGCAAGGTGTATGAACAACAGGTTGCGCAAGGCAAGGAGACCGCACTGGCCGAAAAAAACGATTTTAAAACGTTCGATGTCAGCGTTGGCCGGATTAAAGCCGGACAGGATACCCGTGTACGGATTGTTTATTACCAACCGATGCGCATTGACCTGAACATCGGCCGCTATGTCTATCCGCTGGCCGAGGGCGGAGTGGATGACGAACGGATCGCGTTTTGGGAAATCGACAGCCGGGTCCAGGAACAGTTCTCGTTCAAACTGACCCTGAAGTCGGCGTTCCCAGTCAAAGATGTACGCATGCCGGGCTACGACCAGACCGCACAAATCGCTAAATCCGGCGATGGCGAAAATCAATCGGTTTATAACATCACCATTGACTCGCAGGAAGGCGGTGCAACCCTGTCGCGCGACATCATCTGCTACTACCGGCTCGATGACACCGCTCCGGCCCGCGTCGAACTGATCCCCTATCGCGCTTCTCCAAAAGAGACCGGAACCTTCATGGCCGTCATCACGCCGGCGGCGGATTTGAAGCCGATTACAGAGGGCACCGACTGGATTTTCGTGCTGGATAAATCCGGCAGCATGTCCGGCGGAAAAATTCAGACGCTGGCCAAAGGCGTTGAAAAGGTTCTCGGAAAAATGTCACCCAACGACCGGTTTAAGATCGTGACGTTCAACGACCGCGCACAGGATCTGACCCGGGGCTTTGTTCCGGCGACTCCGGAAAATGTGCAGCGCTGGATTCAAACGGTTCAAGGCATTCAGGCTGACGGCGGCACCGCATTGTTTGACGGACTTACAGAAGCCTACAGAGGCCTGGATGACGACCGCACCACAGGAATCATTCTGGTCACCGACGGCGTGTGTAACGTCGGCCCGACCGAACACAAAGCATTTCTCAATCTGCTGCATCAGTACGATATCCGCCTCTTCACCTTCGTCATGGGCAACAGCGCCAATCAGCCGCTGATGAATCGGCTGGCCAAAGACTCCGGCGGCTTCGCGATGAATATCTCCGACTCCGATGACATTATCGGCCGTCTGCTTCAGGCAAAAATTCAGGTCATGAACGAATGTATGCACGATGTTGAGCTGAAGTTCAGCGGCGAAAAAGTTCACCACCTCACACCGGCGGCAGCCAGCACCTTGTTCATGGGGCAGCAGCTGGTTGTCTTTGGACGCTTCGATGGATCCGGACCGGTCGATTTGAAACTGACTGCCAAAATATCAGGGCAGCCGCACGAATGGAACTGCTCCGCGATTCTGCCAGAAACCGACACCGCCAACCCGGAACTCGAGCGGCTCTGGGCACTCTCGTCGATCGACGAAATCATGGAAAAAGTCCGCGAAGACGGAGAAACCGGCAAACTGCGCGAACAGATTGTCGCGCTCGGAACCGGGTACTCGCTGGTCACCGACTACACCTCCATGATCGTGCTCGACGATGAAGCCCTCGAAAACGAAGGCATACAGCGAAACAACCTCCAGCGCGTACAGAGAGAACGCGCGGCACAGCAGCAGCGTGCTGCCGCACCGGTGCAGAATTATCGCACCGACAACGGACAAACCTTTAACCACCGTTTCGCGCCCAACATCGGCACCGGCCCGGTCGGACCGTTGTTCATCGGTCTGATCGCCTGGCTCAACCGCCGCAAAAAACTGGCGGCATAAAGTGGAACGAGCGTCCCGCTCGTTCAGGAAAACAAGAGGGACGCTTACTCTACATTGGAGAAAACATGAAACGTCTTGAAACCTTTGCATTCATCCTCGCGCTGGGCATTGCTAACTTCACGCTGCCAGCTGGGCGAGTCTGTGAACCGCTGGTGTTCTTTCCGGAAGAGGTACTCGCCGGCGAATGGTGGCGCGTACTGACCTTTCCGTTTGTACACGTCAGTTGGTATCACCTGATGCTGGATGCCGGGGCGTTTCTACTGCTCTACCATGGACTCCAGGAAACCTCGGCAGTCAAGCGACTGGGACTGGTCGCCGCCTGCGCGGCGGGCAGTCTGGGTCTTTCACTTCTCACGGTTCCGCTCACCAACGGACTTTGCGGACTCTCCGGCATCGCGCACGGACTCATGGCCGTCTCGGCGATTGAGCTGATGCAAACCAAAGACAAACCCCTTCAGCGCGCCGGACTGATTTGCCTGCTGATCGTCGTATGTAAAAGCCTGATCGAAGCGCTGAGTGGACACATTCTCTTTAATTCCCTACATTTCGGCTCCGTAGGCAACGCCGTACCGATCTGCCACACCGGCGGGGTTCTGGGTGGGGTTTCCTATTATGCCTTAACGAGACCAATAAATAAAACATCAGCTTTTGAATTAGAGTCATTGACCACAATATAAACGTCTTGATAAACAACCTGATATAACAAGGAGTTTTTATGCCGCAATCTTCAGAACAAACCGTACGGTTTTTAAATGAACTTAAAGAAGATCTTGATATACAGAGTCTTAGAGAGCGCTTGAAACCGCAAAGCCCGAATCTGAAACCGTTGCCTGACCGCATTCCGGCCGGTAACGATCACTCTGATTCAGGTCTACTTAAACGTCGGGAGTTCCTTCGTAGTGCCGGATGTTTGCCGGAAAGTTTGTGTAAGGACACGGCGGAAATTTCCCCCGAATCCCTGAAGGGAGCGGTCGAAAATTTTATTGGGTTCGCGTCGATTCCTGTTGGCGTTGTCGGTCCGTTGCGGATCAACGGCCTATTTGCTCAGGGAGATTTCTATATTCCGTTTGCCACAACCGAAGGCGCACTGGTTGCCTCCTATCATCGCGGGGCTCATGCGGTTAGTCGCAATGGAGGCGTTACCACATTATGTATTTCAGAATCCATTAGTCGCGCACCAGCCTTCACCTTCAATTCCATTGTTGATGCGGGTCTCTTTATTGAGTGGGCTCTCTCCAACCTTACAACGTTTAAAGAGCTGACAAAGGAAACTACGAGGCATGGGTCGCTCATTGACGTGAGACCCGCACTCAACAGCAATACCGCTTTTCTTATTTTCGAGTTCAAAACGGAAGATGCTGCCGGACAGAATATGGTCACTGTGGCCACGGAAAAAATCTGCCGTTGGATCGTTGAATGCAGTCCGATCAAGCCGGACGCCTGGTATGTCGAGGGAAATCTTTCCGGTGATAAAAAGGCGACGATGCTTTCCTTTCTGTCGCATCGCGGACGCAAGGTGGTTGCGGAAGCCGTATTGGATAAAACGGATGTTCACCGGTTTTTGCATTCCAGCCCGGAGGCCATGACAGAATACAGCCGGATCTCAACGCTGGGTGGAATCCAAAGCGGATCGATTGGCGTGCAAGGTCACTACGCCAATGCACTGGCCGCGATCTTTCTCTGTTGCGGTCAAGATGTTGCCTGCCTTGCCGAAGCATCAGTTGGAATTACGACCATGCAGGTGAATAAAAACGGCGATCTCGGTACGTTCCTGCCGGGAGCACAGGATTGCTTACAAATGCTGGGGTGCAAAGGGAACGGCCATGCCCGTAAGTTTGCCGAAATCTGTGCGGCCACTGTATTAGCTGGCGAAGTCTCAATTATTGCCGCACTGGCCAGCGGTGATTTTGCGCGCGCTCACTCAACCTTCAGGCATAAAAGTGAATAACAACCAATCCATTCCGAATGCTGATTTCAGCTTTGTGCGTTACGCCAATTGCTGGGAAGACCCGCAACTGTTGATTGACGCGTTGAAACCGGCTCCCGGAAAACGGTTTCTTTCGATTGCATCTGCCGGAGATAACTCGTTGTCACTGATTGCTTCAGGAGCTGAAGTGATCGCTGTTGATTTGAATCCCGCACAACTCGCCTGCGCAGAGTTACGAAAAGAGGCGATTCGAAAATTAAGCCAAAGCGAGTTTCTCGAGTTTGCCGGGATTCGTGATTCAGCAACCCGATTGCAAATTTATCAGGTTATACAACCGGCACTCAGCACACCGGTGCAAGGATACTGGGATGCTCACGCTGATTCATCGGAAGGAAATTGTTCAGCAACTCTTGGCACAGAAAGAACAGGAAGCGCGTTGTCAGTTTTACCATCAGATTTGGAATAATCGCCGCTGGCGATGGCTTTTTCACTTTTTTTTCAGTAAGCGCATGATGGGGAAGCATGGCCGCGATCCTGCGTTTTTTAAACATGTCAAAGGGTCCGTTGCTGACCGCATTCTCGCACGAACGGAATATGCATTGACTCTGCTTAGAACCGATATGAATCCGTATCTCACCTACATTCTTACCGGAAATTTTCAAAACGCTCTTCCGCACTATCTCCAGCCTGAACAGTACACGGCCATTCAACGCAACATTGATCATCTGACCTTTCGGCACGGAGCCATTGATACGATTGCCGAAGAATACGGGCCCGGCAGTTTCGATGGATACAACCTTTCCGACATCTTTGAATATCTCTCGCCGATGCAGTGCACGGAGGTTTACGGACGCCTGCTCGCCGCCGCACG
>JALOTS010000309.1 GCA_025457785.1 Pontiellaceae bacterium
AGCCGCTGATCCAGCGACAATTCCAATGCCTCTTTGCAAACTTGATCCATCAGTGCTGTCATTTTTACCCCTCTTTTACTGAAACCATCTTATCTCGCACGAATCGATCTGCAAACGGAAAATTACAACCGCCGGGCCAGATCTTTATTGAGTTCCAAAAACGGCTCGCAGGCGGTTAACGACCCGTAGCAAACCTCCGCCGCCGCTTTGCACCCGCCGAGGCACTCCTCTTCGATGGAACACCCCGAACAAAACGCCGGACGCGCCTGCATAAATTTCCGAAGTTTGGAAGATGCGGCCATGGACCGCAGCGACTGCTCAAAGAGATTTCCCAGCACGGTCGGCGTGTGATTACACGGGCGCACGTTGCCCATCGGGTCCAGCGTATAATAGGCGCGCTCCGTTCCCGCCGCGCAGAAACCGAATCCAACCAATGGAAACTCTTTGGGATCAATCAAACAGGGCGGAATGGCAATCGAGGCACCGATCGACACCTTATATTTTTCAGCATAGGCCTGCGCCGCTGCCAATCCCGTGCGCACCTGATCAACGGACGGCATCAGCCGTTCCGGATTCCCGTGACACGCGCCCCCGGCATTATACCGGTTGAACAGAAAACTCCGGGCGCCCAGCGCAATCCCGATCTCCAGCACGCTCGGCCAGTCGGCGATGTTTTGAGCCGTCCCGACAAACACGAACGCCACCGCCGCGCCCTGCTGCCGGATATGCGCTGCCGCCTGCGTCACCTGGTCGAAACAGCCGGACGCCCCGGCCATGCGGTCGTGAACGTTCCGATCTCCGGAATTCAGCGGCAGTTCAAACAGCGAAACCCCGGCCCGGATCAAACCGGCAATCCGCTCTTCGGGAAGCAGCGTCCCGTTGCAAATCAGATTAATGCTCTTACAGTCCCTGGCCGCGACCGCCACCAGCGTTTCCAAATCATCGCGCAGCAACGGCTCGCCGCCGGTAAAGGTAAAACTCCGGCAGCGGCTCTCGCGGATCGCCTTGCGGATCAGTTTGCAGGCATCATCCGTGGACAGCTCCTCTTCGCTATATCCCTCCGGATCTTTCCAAACATTGTAACAATGCGAACACCTGAGATTGCACCGGGCGGTGACCTCATAAATCAGCGTGTCATGCGACCACGGCTTAAAAATTTCCAGCGGATTTCGCATCGGGTTCTTTTTCTCCTGAAATTTCATTCCTACGATCGTTCAAAACATCTCTCATCTGACCTGCAATCAAGCCGGATCTACGGGCGAATACGCTCCTAAGGACGCTAGAATTTTTAACTGTCACACAATAGAATGTTAACCACAAAGGCTCAAAGAACTCAAAGTTATTGGTATTATTGGGCTTTGTGCCCTTTGGTTTTCTTGGTGACTTTGTGTTAAATGTACAGCTTATTTTTGCCGGACTCCTAAGTTCCGGCTTTACTCAGTACTGCCGGAACTCAGCCGTATCCGGCGTGGGTCCGGCAACCCCGCCTTTCGCGTCGAAAAAACCGACAGCTCAAACCACTCACGGGCTGCACACCGGCTCACTTTTCTCCCCCAGCCCGTTTCCGGCGTTCCGCCAAAGCGTCCATCGCCTCTTTGGAATACCGTTCGTCTTTCGACAGCTTTTCCAACAGTTGGAACGACTCTTCGTCGTCCGCATCGGAAAGAATCTGGAATGACAACTTGCAAATAACAGGAATATTTGAAGTCACTAAATCCATCGCCACGCGAACCTTTTCAGTCGTCATAGCTCCCGGCAGATTCATTGCCGCAGAAAACCGAAGAAATGGATCATATTGGGGTGCGGTTGCCTTCAATAACACTGAACCAGCATCAGACCCTCCGACTTCAGCGAGTGCATGGCATATCGTTTCTGGATTTAAGAACCCTTTTTCGGCAATCTCAAAAATGATCGGCAGTCCGCCGGGATCTCCGAGACGACACAGCGCATTAATCACGGATTCAGACAATTCAGGATCATTCTTTGCAATTTCGGCCAGCAAAGGAATCGTGGATGTATCAGCATTTTCTTTGCATAAGGCACACACCGCAACCCATCTAACCGAAAGATTCTTGTTTGTTAAAGAGGCCCTTACAACTGCTATTCCATCGGGACTGAATTTTTCTACTTCAATGCACGACTTGTGTTCCCACAAAAGAAATTTTTTATACAGCGACGAAGCTATGCCCGTTTGCCATCGGCCAAACCCTGCCATTTTCACGAGTTCATTCAAAGCCGCTTTACGAACAGGATAAGCAATAGTTTGCTTACCACCCACCCAACCTTCCTGTATTTCATCATCCTGTAAAAGTTCCTCAAGAAACGGCGTGGCACTTTTTCCGGCCAAGTGTCCATATACTTGAATTAGTTCAGTACGATAATAACGACCACAATCACGCAAATAGGGCTCCATCTCGTCAACTCGCAATCCGTTTCCTTCCGTAATTTGCCCCGACACTCTCGCTAAATTGTGCGTTTCAGTATCTCTGGCAAAATTCACAACAGCCCGAGCGAGACGGGATGAACCTTTCTGCCAAACCGAAAATCGCTGGTGTTGCTTGTCATTAACCCAAAAATCACCTTCGTTCGCTAACTCATCGAAGATTTCATCGCCTCCATCACATATCATCCAAAGCGGCCCGATTTTCCCGTCAGCCTTCCATTGATGCCCACGCCTCGACATTGCGGGTTCAAAGGAATCATACAGCCCGGTATTTAATAAATCCAAAAACTGAAGTTTTACTCTCAGTGCTTCCTGAGCGACATCCACGACCTCAGCACAAAGCGTACCTTCACGACCGTGTTTCCTTAATAACTCCATTTGTTTATCAAGGCTTTCTTTAGTTTGCATGGTTTGAGTACCAGCATTTGAAGGCATATAGCAAAAAACAGGTGAAACTGTTTTTATTTCAAAGTGAGACAAAAGGCCGGAGAATACACTTTCCAACGCAACGGTTTCGGCGAGAGAAAGATACCCCTGTTCCTTGATCGTCCGCAGATTCAGGTAAACAACATACCGACATAACGCTCCATTATACTGAGAATAAAGGTTCTTCTTTTCAGATCCAAACAACTGTGTCTGAGTTCCCTGATCTCCCGTGATCAAATTCCAGATAACTTTTAGATCCTGCCACTCCTGGGACTGGATCAATTGATCCAGATTGTCGGCGTTGAGCGGGGCGGAAGCAGCCGGAACGGCGTTAGTGGCGGAACCTTCCTGCGCAGAACTGACTGCCGAGGAAAGCAGCGAGGAGACCAGCACCGCGATTAAAAGCATCTGCCGGGTCAATCCGGAAGCATTCCGGCAG
>JALOTS010000310.1 GCA_025457785.1 Pontiellaceae bacterium
TTTTGAGCCGTTTGCTCATCTTCAACCCGTCTTCGGCCAGCACCAGTCCGTTCACCACCACATTTTTGAAGGCCGGTTTTTTGAACAGCGCGGTGGAGAGCACCATCAGTGTGTAGAACCAGCCGCGAGTCTGATCGAGCCCTTCTGCGATAAAATTCGCCGGAAAATTACCCTCGAAGTGGGCTTTGTTTTCAAACGGATAATGCTGCTGCGCGTACGGCATGGCGCCCGACTCAAACCAGCAGTCGAGCACCTCGGGCGTGCGTTTATAGGTTTTGCCATCCTTCTGAATGAGAATGCCATCGATCTTATGTTTATGCAGATCGGTCACCTTCTGTCCGGAAAGCGCTTCAAGTTCCGTCGCCGAGGAAATACAAATCATATCCGAGGAATCATCGACATTGACCCAGACCGGAATACAGGAGCCCCAGAAACGGTTGCGGCTGATGTTCCAATCCTTGGCATCGGCCAGCCAGTTGGCGAACCGTTTTTCGCCGACATATTCCGGCATCCAATGCACCTGCGCATTATTGGCGAGCATTTCCTCCCGCAGATCTTCGACGCGCACATACCAGGCGTCGATGGCGCGATAAATCAGCGGGGTGTCGGTGCGTTCGCAGAACGGATAGCTGTGCTGAATGGTGGACTGATGAATCAGTTTTCCTTCGTCCTTGAGCCGCTTGATAATCGCTTTGTCGGCGTCCTTGCAGAACTGCCCCGCATAATCAGGCACCTGCGCGGTGAATTTACAGTCGCCATCCAGCGGCTCAACCAGCGGAATACCGACGGCGTGACAAATCCGATAATCATCTTCTCCGTAGGCCGGAGCCATGTGAACAATGCCGGTTCCGTCTTCCGTGCTGACGAATCCGTCGAGCAGAACACGGAACGAATTCGGATTGGTTTTAAAATAATCAAAAAGCGGCTCGTAGATCAGCCCCTCCAGCGCGGAGCCTTTCATCCGTTTCAGAATTTCGTAGTCGCTCTTTTTTTTGTAGTAGGCGCCAAGACGGGCTTCCGCCAGCACGTAAACCTCACCGCTCTCGGCATCGCGCACCGCGACGTAGTCAATGTCCGCTCCGGCACAAATGGCCAGGTTGGACGGCAGCGTCCACGGCGTGGTCGTCCAGACCAGCGCATAGGCATCAGGAAGTTCAAACCCGATCAGTTTGACGCGCACAGTAATAGCAGGGTCCTGCACATCCTGATAATTACGGCCCGCTTCAAAATTGGACAGCGGCGTATTGAGCTTCCAGCTATAAGGCATAATGCGATGGGCTTTATAAATCCGGCCCTGTTTCCAAAGTTCCGAAAACACCCACCAGATGGTTTCCATGAAATCCTTGTCCATGGTCTTGTAGTCGTTCTTAAAATCGACCCAGCGACCCATGCGGGTTACGGTCTTTTCCCACTCTTCGACATATTTGGTCACCATGGAACGGCACTGTTCGTTAAACACACCGATCCCCGCCTCGACAATCGCCGGGGCTCCGGCCAGACCGAGCGCCTCCTGCGCCAGTGCTTCAATCGGCAGACCGTGACAATCCCAGCCGAAACGCCGTTCCACGCGGTGTCCGCGCATCGTCTGATAACGCGGCACAATGTCCTTGATCGTTCCGGCCAGCAAATGACCGTAGTGCGGCAGACCGGTGGCAAACGGCGGGCCGTCGTAAAAAACAAATTCGGAAGTTGCCGGGCGGTTTTCAACCGACTTTTTAAACGTGCCATGCTCCGCCCAGAAGGCCAGAATGCCCTCCTCCATCGCCGCGAAATCTGTCTTGCTCGAAACCGGTTTAAACATAATGACCATCCCTTCGAAAACTGAACGGGGCAATGTAACGGGACGAGCCGGTAAAAACAAGCCGTGCGTAGGAAAAAGCAACCGCATACGCTATTTGAATGAGTTTTGAGGACTTTCGCGACCTGCTTTTCTCCGGGTAGAGCCGCCCGTTACCCGATGGCTCCCCCACAGACCCGTACGAGCCCAATTAAGGCATACGGTTCCTCGGACTACGGTCGCTAAAGAACCCGTATAAATCCTTTATCCGCTTACGCAGAACATCCCGCTGCCTTTCAGCCGTAAGCCTGCACGTTCTGCGCAAAGATGCCGGGGTTAGGTGCCGGGGTCAGGTCTGATGGCACTTAGTTAAGCCGCTTTTGCACCAGATGCCGGGGTCACAGATGCCGAGATGCCGGAGTCAGGTCTGCACTTTGAACATTTCATCCAGCCTTTTCATAGCCTTTCTAATGACAGGATCCTTCTTCGATTGAAAAATGAATCTGCGAAGACCCATATTCACAGCACCATAATCCTTGTACCCGCACTTGCATGCTATTTCTTTTAGCGTCACGCCTGCGTACTTCTGTGCTCCCCAACAGACCAAATAGCGCCCCCATTCGCCACGTTTCTGCAACTCTGCCCAACTCTTCCCGACCAACCTCTCCACCTCCGATATCAAATCCTCCCATAATACCCGATCACGAAGCTCTCTGCGTCCGGCAACATCGCGATCACCCGGATCACACAGCCCCCTAATCCGTTCAAGAAAATCGGCAGCCCCTATTGCCAAACGATTTTTCAACTGATTTTCAAACTGCTCCTCATGACCGTGCGCTATCCGCAACTCCGTCATCCGCAAATATTCCGACTGCTGCCCCCTGACCGCCACACGGTCAAGCACTTCAGAGACATCCAGCCATTCAGGAACTGTTCGCCGCAACCCAACATAATACGGATAGGAACTCCACTGAAAATTCCGCAGCACATTCAACCGTCTTTGAGCCTCTTCCGGACTCGGGGTGCTCCACCCCGTCGCCTCGGCTTTCTTTTGATGCTTATCCAGCCCCAACGACTTCACCCGCACTGGATTTAAATGAATATACAAACTGAGCTCCACCAGCCAGCTTTCCGATGAATCGACCAACTCACTCCGAAATCGCCCCTGAAATAATGGGCCCACACGTTGATACGTTGAATTGAACCACATACTGTATGAAACTTTGATCCATTGCACCGCACGGCTAAGGTTTGCATCCGGAGTACATACGATCAGGTGAAAATGGTTGTCCATTAAAACATACGCATAAATTCGCAACCTGAATCGGTCCCGTGCAGCGGCCAGCACCTCCAAAAAATGACGGCGATCCTTATCCGCCGTAAAGATTGCACGCCGATCAATCCCCCGGCTCATCACATGATAAACCCCATCCTCTAAATCCACTCGTAAAGGTCTCGCCATGATCAAAAACGTATCTAAACCACGTAGCCCTGTTAATCAAATGTTATATGTGCAGACCTGA
>JALOTS010000311.1 GCA_025457785.1 Pontiellaceae bacterium
GTCTGGAGCGTGCGTTGAAGCGGCATAAGCTGGTGATGCGTCTGCCGGATAAAAAACAGATTGTTCGTGTACATAGCGGACCGCTCGGTTCTGCTTCGGTGCTGGCTTATAATCAATAGGGAGTTGAACCATGAACGATTCGGACGGACGCGGCGGATTTCATGGGGGTGATGGGTCGTTGGTTTTTATCTCGCCGGGGAGTTCATGAATTACACGGGACGAACGATATTTATTTCCGTTGTTATTGCGGCGGTTTTTGCCGGGCTGGGTGTACGCCTGGCCTTTTTGCATTTACGGCCCTGTTCTGAAACTCTGGCGCGGATTGAACGCGGGCGTTATCTCGAACAGGAAACCCGCGGACGGCGAGGGCGGATTATGGATCGAAACGGCAATATGCTGGCCACGGATATTCAGGCCAAGCATGTCTGTGTTGATCCGAAGTTTATAATGGAAAACGGCGATATTCAGGCCGTTTGCAGTGCGCTGAGCAGTAAGTTTTCAATGGATCGCACAGAGGTTTGGAATTTGCTGAATCAGCCGGAGCGGCGGTATGTGCGGATTCAGAAGTTTATGCGTGAAGAAGCGATTGAGCCGCTACGCGCGATGAAGCTGAAGGGTCTTATTTTTGAAGATGTGCCGATTCGCGATTATCCCAAAGGCGCTCTGGGTGCGCATGTTATCGGGTATGCCAATTACGAAGGGGTTGGAAGCGCCGGTGTCGAGCAGCGCATGAATTCGCAGTTGCAGGGAGTTTCCGGGCTTCTCATCAGTCAGAAAGACGGGCGCCGGCGCGAAATCTATCAGAAACGCATTGTGGATATTTCGCCTCAGGCCGGTTCAGAGGTCTATCTGACTTTGGATCAGCAGATTCAGCATTTCGCCGAGGCGGCGCTGGATCATCTGAGCGAAAAATATCATCCGCTTGCGGCCTGGGCGATTGTGCAGAACGTCCGCACCGGCGAGATTCTCGCAATGGCTTCGCTGCCGACATTTAATCCGAACCGGTTCAATACGGCGCCGGAGGAATGGCTGCGCAACCGTGCGCTCAATTATACTTACGAACCCGGCTCGACGATGAAGGCGCTGGTGATTGCCTCGGCTCTGGATTGCGGCGCGGTTCGGGCCGGCGACATTTTTTACTGCGAAAACGGAGCCTGGTTTTACGGCGGAAAAACTCTTCATGACACCCATGAGTACGGGAACCTGACGGTTGCCGATATTATTAAAAAATCGAGCAACATCGGCGCCGCGAAGATCGCGCTTCAAATGGGAGAAAAAAAACTTTACGAGTCGCTTCGCTCCTTCGGATTCAGTTCCCGAACCGGAATCGACCTGCCGGGCGAGGATGCCGGGATTGTCTGGGGACTTGCCCGCTGGTCAAAACTCAGCATCACCCGTATTGCGATGGGGCATGAAGTACTGGTCACGTCCATGCAGATTTTGAATGCGATCAGCGCGATTGCCAACGACGGAATTCTGATGAAACCGTTTGTTATCCGCAATGTGATCAATGAAAAAGGCGAAACGGTGTTTGAGTCGAAGCCGACGGAACTGGGCCGTCCGATCCGTCCGGAAACCGCGAAGCTGATGCGCCGGCTGCTGGCGCGTGTAACTCAGCCCGGCGGAACCGGCGAAAAGGCCGCGCTGTCAGGTTATCTGGTGGCGGGTAAAACCGGCACGGCGCAAAAAGTGAATCTGGCGCAGGGCGGGTATTATAATAACAGGCACATCGCCTCCTTTGTCGGGTTCCTGCCGGTTGAAAATCCGGCCATCAGCATTATCGTGGTCGCGGATGAGCCGCAGAAGGACGGGTATTACGGCGGAACCGTTTGCGCTCCCTATTTCCGGGAAATTGCGGATCAGACCATGCGCTATTTGCGTATCCCGCCGGAGGGCTTTTCGAAGGAGGATTTCCTGGAATTTGAAGCCGGTGATTCCGGCGAAGAAAACATTTCGGATTAAAAAACATGAAATTCAAAGAACTTTTAGAGGGTATCGAAACGGTTGAAACCATCGGAGATTTTTCCTGCGAGATCACCGGCATTGTGTACGATTCGCGCCGGGCGGTTCCCGGTTCGCTGTTTGTTGCGCTGCCCGGTGAAAAGGCCGATGGAACGGTTTATGCCGAGGAAGCCGTCCGCCGGGGAGCCGTTGCGGTGATCTCACAGTTGCCTTGTGTCTGCGGCGGACATATTCCCTGCGCACAGGTCTCCAATGCCCGGCTGGCGCTGGCATTGCTCGCAGCGCATTTTTACGGCTGCCCGTCTTCCCGGCTTTGCACCGTCGGCATCACCGGAACAAACGGGAAAACCACGGTCAGTTTTATGCTGCGCGAGATTTTTAAAGCAGCCGGACGGCGGCCCGGTCTGCTGGGAACCGTGTGTTATGAAATCGGCGACCGCGTTATTCCCGCCGCGCGCACGACTCCGGAAGCGCCCGATCTTCAGGCCATGTTTTCGCAGATGATCCGGGCCGGATGCGACAGCGCGGTCATGGAGGTTTCCTCCCATGCGCTGGCCCAGAACCGGGTGTCCGGTATTTTGTACGATGCCGTTGTGTTTACCAATCTGACTCAGGATCATCTGGATTATCACGGAACGATCGAGGAGTACTTCGAGGTGAAATCCCGCCTTTTTTCACAGGTCCGCCGCTGTGCCGTCATTAATTGCGATGACCCCTGGGGCCGTCGTCTGCTGCATGAAACTCTCCCGGCAGCCGAGTGCGTTTCTTACGGCTTTGATGCATCGGCACGGGTTCGCGGAATAAATGCGGTAACGGATCAAAACGGCTCGCGAATGCACGTTGAAAGTCCGCAGGGCTGTGCAGACATACAGTTAAAACTCATCGGACGGTTTAATTTGCACAATGCACTGGCCGCATTTGCCGCAGCGGCATCCCTTGGCGTGTCTGTTGAAATCATCGCCGCAGCGCTCGCCGGGCTCGCGGGAGTTCCCGGACGGCTGGAAGCGGTTGAAAACAACAGGGGCAAGCGGGTTTTTGTGGACTATGCTCACACGGATGATGCTCTGTTGAACGTTCTGGGAACGCTGCGTGAAATTACACCCGGACGGCTCGTTGTGGTTTTCGGTTGCGGCGGAAACCGCGACAAAGGGAAACGTCCTTTGATGGGCAGAGTCGCCGCCCGGCTGGCCGACCATTCCATCATCACCAATGATAACCCGCGAAATGAAGTTCCCGAACAGATCGCCGCTGAAATTGCCGCTGGATTTGACTCCGAACGCAAATATGAAATTATTCTGGATCGTAAGGCCGCCATTGCCCGCGGATTGGA
>JALOTS010000312.1 GCA_025457785.1 Pontiellaceae bacterium
AAAATCTTTCGGGTGCCTTGCGGATAGAAAAAGAGCACGAGAAGAAAATGACAAAACAACTGCACGGCAAACCTCGAAACCGCAATAAGCGATAGAAGACATATGGAAACTAAAACCGCATTGCTTGCCGGAGCATCAGGGCTGGTCGGAGGACATTGCCTGAGGTTCCTCTTGGAAGAGCCAGCCTACACCAGCGTAAGGATTTTGGTTCGATCACCGCTGTCAATTGAGCATCCAAAGTTGGTTCAACACGTTATCGCATTTGATGAACTTGGGACAATAGGAGAATCGCTCTACTCTGATGATGTGTACTGCTGTTTGGGCACCACGATCAAGAAAGCAGGAACACAGGAAGCGTTCCGAAAAGTGGATTTCGATTATCCGGTGAAACTTGCCGCCCTGACCCAGCATTGCAGTGCAAAACAATTTATAATCGTTTCCTCTCTTGGCGCGCATGCGCATTCGCAAATATTCTACAATCGGGTCAAAGGGGAAACAGAAGAGGCAATTTTAAAAATAAGTTTTGATGCTACTCTCATTTTCCGGCCTTCGCTCCTGCTCGGAAACCGCCCTGAACAGAGACCCGGCGAAAAAGCAGGATCTGTGGTCATGTCCTCATTGAAGTATGCGATGCTGGGTCCACATCTTCCGGAAATCGTTTCACACCGTGGATACACGTTTAAGCGGATTTTAAGTCAGATCGCGGTCGGCACCGAGGGTCTCTTCGGCTCGACGCTTGGGATCGCCTCCACGTATGTCGCCGGGTTCATTTTTTTTGCGAGCTTTCTCGAGGCGTTCGGCGGTTTGCGGGTCTTCATGAAGCTTGCTCTCTCTATCTCCGGCGCACTGGTCGGCGGACCAGCCAAGATCGCCGTAATCGCAAGCGGGTTTTTCGCCATGATCTCGGGGAGCACTGTCGCCAACGTCGTTTCCACCGGATCGATTACGATACCGTTGATGCGGCGGATGGGTTACCAGAATTCATGGGCCGGTGCCGTCGAAGCGGTCGCCTCCACCGGCGGAACGATCACGCCCCCTGTCATGGGGGCTACCGCCTTCATTCTGGCTGAATTCATGGGGGTCTCCTACATCGAGGTGATGAAGGCTGCGACCATCCCGGCATTTCTATACTATGCCGGACTCTTTGCGGCCGTCCATGCCCAGAGCTGTAAGCTCGGCTTCACTGGACTCCCCCGTGAAAAACTGCCCGAACTCAAGGGTGCTCTGATCCGGAGCGCACATTTGATTTTTCCGATCCTCCTTCTGGTTTACCTTCTCGTTGAGCAGTATGTCCCGATAACAGCCGCCCTTTACGCATCGGTCGCCCTGTTCATAATGGCGTTTTTCGCCCGCGAAACACGGCCCAGCTGGAATCGAATCCTCAAGGCATCCAAGGCGGCATGTAAGGCGATGGTCGTCGTCTCCGCAGCCTGTGCGGCTGCAGGAATCGTCATTGCGGTCCTCAATCTGACCGGACTCGGTTTCAAGCTGAGCTCTATCATCGTGTCCATTTCCGGTGGGAACCTTCTTTTCGCCCTCCTGTTTACCCAGGCGGCCGCGGTACTCCTTGGAATGGGGCTTGTTACACCGGCCGTGTACGCGCTTCTCGCAGTTCTCGTGGCGCCGGGTCTCGTAAAGATCGGCATTCATCCGATGTCGGCACACATGTTTATTTTCTTCTGCTCGGCGCTTGCGCCGATCACGCCGCCGGTCGCTCTCGCTGCCTATGCTGCGGCCGGCCTCGCCGAGTCGAGTCCGTTCACAGTCAGCACAAAAGCGGTAAAACTCGGTCTGGCCGCCTTTTTTCTTCCCTATTTTTTCGTCTACAACCCGAGCTTACTCTTTATGGGGCCGTATCTCGACATCTTGTGGCATTTCACGACCGCACTTATCGGGGTCGTTGTTTTAGGTTTTGCGACCCAAGGCTTTTTTAGGAACCCGCTATCTAGAGCCCAGCAGGCGTTTTTCATTATTCTCGCCCTGTTCCTAATCGTTCCAAATGATATGCTTTCGATCATCGGCCTCGCCGGCCTGGTGATCGCATGGTGGATCAAATCGAAAAAATCGGCTGGAGAATCCTCCCATGAAACCCCTCCTGCTTGAGAACGTTCTCTTAATCGATGGGACGGGCCGCCCCCCATATAAATCAGCCATTCGGATAGACGAATCCCGGTTCGTTTCCGTATCCGCAATGGCGAAAGCGCCTGACTCCGAAAAATACAACGTCGTCGATCTAGAAGGACTCATTGCTCTTCCCGGTTTGATCGACTGCCATGTGCACCTCGTCGCCCCGGTGGAGCCGCTGGTACATGAGCCCTACTGGAAGCTGAACACCCCTCCCACGCTCAAAGCCTTCTGTGCAGCCCGGAACGCCCTGGAAACGCTCAAGGCGGGCTTCACGACAGTCAGAAACTGCGGCGGCGTCTCGTACGGACTCCCAGAGGATATCTTTCTGCGCAAGGCGATCGCAGCCGGTTACCTCATCGGCCCGCGGATTCTCGCCTGCGGCGGCGGGATCACCATGACCGGCGGACACGGTGACCGGCAGTTCCCCGCTTTTATGCCGGCAAATCCCCACTTGGGGTATGGAGACGAGACCTGCGACGATCCGGGAAGCTGTCGGCGGGAGGTTCGGCGCAAGGTCAAGATGGGAGCAGATTTTATCAAGGCCTATACCTCAGGCGGGGTCAGCACGCCGGGTGACGGGCCTCAGTCGGCAGAATTCACGCCCGAGGAGATCCGCACCATCGTGGAAGAGGCGCACGCACATGAAAAGCGGGTTGCAGTCCACGCCTACGGACTTCAGGGCATCCGAAATGCGGTCGATGCCGGGGTCGACACCGTCGAGCACGGCTGCTATCTGAACGAGGCGATAGCGCACCGGATGGCGGAACAGGGGACATCGCTCGTAACAACGCTCGGAATTTTAAAGGCGATCCTGAGAAGAGGCAAATCCTATCCGAACCCCGAAGCGTTGAAAAAGGCGGAAACCGTTGTTGCTGCCCAATCTTCTGCCTTTGGGATCGCCCGCAGCGCAGGGATCAACATGGCCATGGGAACTGACGCGTCGGTCAGCATCCGGAACGGCGACAACGCGGTGGAACTGATCGAGCTTACGAAAGAAGGGCTTTCACCGCTCGACACCTTGAAGATGGCAACCCGAAACGCCGCCATCGCACTGGGGCTCGAAAATGAAATTGGAACGGTCGAGCCTGGGAAAACAGCCGACCTGATCCTTCTAGACGAAAATCCGCTCGATGACCTTTGCGTGCGAAACGAAATCGGTGAGGAGATCCTTGGCACACCGCTTCCAATAGAAACGGCGATTAGGGAGATGATGGGTCGGCGCAGGACGGAGTGTCACACGTGAGGTCGTTATAAAGATCAACGACAAATCGCAGACTTTTGGCCCATAAAAAATAGGATTCGTATACGGCGGTTAAGGTAACCTTTCTGAAACTGCACCTTTGTACATCTAGTCCCCACGTCCTTGCCATCCTGCCGATGTTTCGACAAAGAGGCACGGATGTTAAAAGCCAAGTCAGGCTAAACGCCAAATTGCGGCATGAGCCAGGAATAGTTGAAGAATCACCATTTTATGATTGTAGCTCACAGATAAAGAAAAATATGTTATTAATTTAATGCTGCATTGTCAGATTTTATTCAACTCAATAAGTTCCTATCTTAAAGTGTTTTCAAATGATTTTTCACTATTTTGTCAAATCAACCAAGCCTCTGGAAATCTAATCATCATTAATTTTACAAAAAATAAATAGAAGATGAGTGTTAGTAAAATTGAAAATGTAACGTTAATCAAAAGTGGTCGGACTCGACGATCTGTCGAAAGAACCGACGTAATAACCATGGCGGCAAAAAACGTGGACGAGAAAAAACCGACATAAAACATACCGATGACGTACAAAACAAAAACTGAGACAACGATCAACCACCGCTTTACCGGCACATTTTTAAAGACGTGAATTTTATCAGTTCGATTCCCTTTTAAAAATGCACGAATAATAATGATAATACTACACGTAATCATTCCATACAGCAAAATGCTGGGGAATATATAACCCTCACGAGGAATTCCTTTCAGTTGCCCCAATAGCA
>JALOTS010000313.1 GCA_025457785.1 Pontiellaceae bacterium
CCGTCGCTGACCGTTCTGAGCCAGGTGCTGGATGCACTGGGGATGGAACTGCGGGTTCAGATCAAGAATCCGTAGCGGATGATAACGGCAAAGGATCAAAACGATCATGAGAAAAGGCGAAGTCAGAGTGAACGGGATTCCGGCTGGTGTGCTGGAAGAAACGGCGACCGGATTCCGGTTTCAGTATGATCGGGATTATGCTCAGCAAACCGCCCTGCCTGCGGTCAGCCTGACACTTCCGAAACGGCTGGACCCGTTCGACTCTCCGGTTCTTTTCGCTTTTTTCGCCGGCCTGCTGACCGAGGGCAGCGCAATGCAGCTTCAGTGCCGCATACTCAAGCTGGATGAAACCGATCTGTTCGGGCGGCTGCTGAAAACCGCACAGGACGATGTGATCGGCAATGTAACCGTTCATGAAATCGCGGAGGGTACACGATGAGCTTTATTTGTCGCAGTTCACTCACCCCGATTGACGCAGAAGGCTATGCGCCCGCCGCCCGCCGCGCACTCGCGGGCGGCAACAAACAGTTCCCGCACCGACTTTCTTTTGCGCGATCCGACGTGATTTCGTTCCGCACAGAACACATTGAGCACATGTCCATCTCCGGTGTTCAGGACAAAATCTCTCTGAAACTGGGCCGCGGCGGAAAACTGCTTCCGGCGGAAAAAGACGGCGAATACATTCTGAAACCGATTCCGTCTGCGGCTCTGCCTGCTTTGCAGTCAGACATTCCAGCCAACGAACATTTGACCATGCAGCTCGCAGGACAACTGTTCGGTATAGCCGTCCCGCCCAACGCCTGCGTCGAACTGAGCGACGGCGAACCGGCCTATTTAGTCAAACGGTTCGACCGCCGTCCCGACGGCACCAAAATCGCTCAGGAAGATTTCTGTCAGCTTTCCGGACGCAGTCCGGACAGCGGAAAAAACTACAAATATGAAGGCAGTTATGAAGAAGCCGGACGACTGCTGAAGAAAAACTGTTCCGCCTATCGCACCGAGGCAGAAAAACTGTTCCGGCTGATTTGCTTCAATTATCTCTTTTCGAACGGCGATGCCCACCTGAAAAACTTTTCTCTCCAGCAGACTGTGCAGGGCGACTATCTTCTTTCACCGGCGTATGATCTGCTCTGTACCTCTTTGCATCTGCCGAACGAGTCGCGAACCGCACTGGATTTGTTCGACGACTTTGAAAGCTGCTTTTTTAAGCAGAACAGTTTTTACGGAAGGCCGGACTTCACGGAACTCGCCCGCCGCTTCGGCCTTCCTGAAAAGCGAACTGAAGCCGTTCTGGATGAGTTTTCTGCCCGCAAACGGGCGGTGGAAGATCTAGTCGGACGCTCCTTCCTGAGTGAATCCGGTAAACAAGACTATCGCGCCCGCTTCACCGACCGCCTCCGCACCCTCACCTGACACCACCACCACGCGGCAGATCCGCGCACGCTCCGCCACATGCGGATGGCGGACCAGCCCGAAACGTGACTCACGCCGTATCTGTTTCAAAAATCCGGAGGGACTTTGGTGCGGGCCGGCATGCAGCTCGACATGTTCCATAACGCGCGGCGGTGAATCGTCCAGTGCTGTACAGGGACTCTTTAAAACTTCAAAAAGTATCACACCTTCGAAGGTATGGTTTTTCGGATGCACAGCAAAACCCGTCATGACGGGCTTTAAAAATCAGCTCCCGGACGGATCCCCTCCTTTGGCCGTCTGCGTCCGTCATTTCAACCAGGGTGCAGATGGAAGGAATGCATCCGGAGCACGGTGGCACATTTAAACCGGAGCATTTTGGGAAACGCGGCAGCGGCTTCACTGATGAAAAAACGTAACAGTTTAGCGGATTCCGGGCTGGTTACGAGCTGTTGGCGGCCGGCAGATTTTCGAATGCGTATTGACCGTGAAGCGCAGCGACGGGGAAGGTTTGGCCTCCGGGCGTAGCGACGGATAAATTCCGGAGGAAATTTTTACCACAGAGGAACCTCCGAGGGGTTCAGAGGGGAAATTCAGAAGTCAGAGTTCAGCGATCAGGAGTCAGATGGACTTGTCGTGAGCCGTATCCCCGCCTTCAACGATTTCAACGAGCGCAGCGTTTAAACGTTTTCAACGAGGCGCTTTGCGCCGTTTCATCCTTCAACGATTCCCCGAACAATTTACTCGAAGCGGGATGGGCCATCCGGTAGAAAGCATAAATCGTGTCAGGACGTAGGCTTTGCGACAGTGTCTCGGCGAAGCTCGTAGAGCGAAGACGGAAGGCTGATGTTTCGCGCCGCTGTGTGGGCGGCAGGAAAAGGAATTTTGTGGAGCCTGAAAAACAAAATGACGAATCGACCTTTTTTACGGATGGAAAATTATGCATTCAAAATTCATCGGCCCCTTTTCTGTTTTCTGTTGGGCCTGTAAGAATATCTTGAATGCGTTCCTGATGCAGAGTAGTCTCTTGAAATCATGACCGATGTGGATACGCGAGACATCAATACAATCGCTGAGCGCCTTGCCTTTCAAACGCAGGGAGAGAATGTTCGCGTGACCGCACACGCTCATCAGGAAATGGTGGAAGAAGACATCCTGCTGGAAGACGTATTGTGTGTGCTGCGGCGGCCTGTCGTGATTGAGAATTATCCCGATCACAAGCGGGGGGCTTGTTGCCTTGTTTGCGGTCGGAATACAGAGGGAAGAGACATACATGTGGTCTGTACAACGTCCCTCGACCTTGCGATAGTCATAACGGTTTACGAGCCGAAGGAGCCAAAGTGGGAAAACCCGTTCACGAGGAGGAAGACACCATGAAATGCAGTATTTTAGGTTGCCCGGGACACTATGAGCACCATCTGATTGTCCACACGGTGAAGCAGGGACGGAAGGTACTCGTGTTCGAGGACGTACCGGCGGAAGTTTGTGATGTCTGCTCAGATACGCTGCTCTCTCCGGAAACAGTCCGTCATCTAGAAAAGTTGCTTAAGCAGGAGACCCTACCGCGCTCCCACGCACCCGTCTTCGCATACGCATGAGGTATGCCCAGCCAGACCATGTACATTAAACCGCTATTCGCGCCGCTGTGTGGACGGCAGGGAAAGGCAATCTGTGGAGCCTGAAAAACAAAATAACGAATTAGGCGGACTGACCCGAATGGCACTTAGTTAAGCCGCTTTTGCACGGTGGTTTTTTCTGAAAATATCCGCCGAAAATGGTGCGTTTTTATCGACAAGTCTTGCCCGTTCTGATA